>CADDYW010000036.1 GCA_902810745.1 Chloroflexota bacterium
CTCGCGCGGGCAGACGTAGTAGTACCAGACCAGTGTGCCCCCCAGGGGCAGGGAGAGGAACTCGCGGTCGCTCTCTTCGTCTACCACATCAGGTGTGTCTTCGGATCCAGCTTCCATCCCGTGCTCCCCTGTGTGCTATGACAGCTACCCTTCCCGTGCCTCCCGACGTGGCTGCGCCGAGTGAGAGTACTAATCAGATAAAGGGGGGCTGCTCCCACTTGAAGCCCGTGGTCAGATCGTAAAAACCCTCGAACTGGTCTGGCGCGACGTGCCGATAGTCCATGCGCACGAGGCCAGGCTCACCCGAGAACAGCGCTGGAGGCATGTTGCGAGCGGCGCGCTGCTCGTATGGCGCAATTGTAAAGGCTTCCATCTGAGGTCGCAGCAGGCGGAGGAGCCACCGTCGGCGGTTCTGATCTTGCTCTACTAGAGCAGCCCGGAGCCTCTCAAGAACGCGCGTGGCGGTTCGGTTGATCTCGACGAATATGGGTAACTCGGGCTGCTCATCGATTAGATTAAAACTGCACAGACCAGCGCCTTCGTCGCAGTAGCGCAATCTTGCCATATCCTCCAGCCACTCGTGGCTGGCCTCCTGGCTGATGCGCCTCTCGACCTCGTCGTAATACCGCGTGACTAGGCCCTCGATTTCGCGATCCGACGCCTTCTGCGGCAGCAGTCTGCGCGTGAGGTCCGGAAGTATGCGCCCGTAGATCGCCGCCGCCCCGCCGTCGGCGATGTCAAGAATGAACAACCTCCCTTGAACGTCCCCACCATGCCGGTTCACGCGACCGGCCACCTGGAGAATCGCGTCGAGCGGGCCGATGTCCCGATATCCTTCGTCGAAGTCGAGATCGACTCCCGCCTCAACTGACTGGGTTGAAACAAGCGTGATAGGCTTCCGATCCCTGAGGGCGCGGCGGATCAGGAGAATCCGTAACCGCCTTTCGTAGGGAGTAATGTTCGTCGAGAGATAAAACAGGTGGCCGATCCGGCGATCCTTGAGAAGCTTGTGGAGTGCCAGCGAGTTCCTAACGGTGTTGAGGACAATGAGGCGGCTCTTCGGCTCGTTCCTCGCACGATCCTGGATGATATTGGCGAGATCCTCCAGCGTGGTCACCCCGGTGCGCTCAACAACTACACGCGTTGGCCAGTCGTCGAACCGCGGGGCTAATTCGATTCCATTCACCAGCCTGGGCTGGGTAGCGGTCATGCAAACCACGGTACAGCCGAGTTGCTGCAGGTCAGCAAGCAAGCTGCGGACGAGAGGCCACATCTCGGCTTTAAGGCTCTGGACCTCATCGAGGATGACAATGCTTCCGCGAATATTGTGAAGTTTCTTGAGGAAGCGGTTGCGAAATCCCGCGAGGGTGTGAAAGAGTTGGACGAAGGTGGTCACGATTACCTCGGCGTCCCATGCCTCGGTGAGGAGGAGTCGCTCCTCGAGGGCTTCCATATCCCCCTGGGTCTCGGCCCTCTCGGGCCCGATGGGAGCAAGGTGGTGGTGTTTCGTCAGGAACGCTAGGGGCTCGGCCCGATAGCCGGCATCCAAGCCAAGAACCCGCTCGAACTCCCGGTGATTTTGCTCAATTATGTTCACGAAGGGGAGCGCATAGATAATGCGCGGCGGGTCCATGCCCGCCGCGCTGATCCGGCTGCGGAGGCGCAGCGCGGCATTCAGCACAGCGAGAGTCTTGCCGCTACCCGTCGGTGCTGTGAGGGTGATTGTTGCGGGCCACAGGCTCTCCAGTGGCTCGGACTCGATCCGCGCTTGCACCGACGTATACAACCGTGCTCGCAGTTCCCCGAGGGGAGAAGTTCCCTTCAACTTGCGGACGTACCGGTTCACAACACAGCTGGGGATTTCCCGCCGGTCGGAGCCCCGTACCTGCGCGGCGAGCTTCTTGTCGGCATCGATGAGCGCGGAGAAGAGCAGGTTGACGCGCCAGAACCTTTCGCGCGACTCAGAACTCAGTAATCGCTGCGCGTCTCCGTACAGCGCTGCCAACGTAGTCCACACCTCGCCGTCGAGAAAGGGCGTCGGATCTGGCAGCTCCAACCGTGTGCACAACTCTAGGACCTCGGGCCGCCGGAGGTCGGCTACCTGACGGGCGACCGCGTTCAGCTCGCCCCGCAAGGGATGCGCTACTCCAACGAAATCGCGGCCCGGTTGAATCTGTCGCTGCGGGACGAGGACACGCATCGGAGCGATGAGGTCTCCGTGATGACGCACGACTGCGAGAAATACCGCCAAGGCATCGAGTTCTTGGCGGCGCGCAACCCAAGCGCCGAAGAGCCCGCTGACGTAGGCGTGGTGCGTGAGCGGTCCCCCGGGTGCGCCTGCTCCCGCGGCAGCCTGTCGAAGACGCTGCTGAAAGAACGTCGTGGCCTTTCCAAAGTCGTGGGTTCGGCCGGCCAGTCGGGCGGACGGGGAAAGCCAGGGAGGAGCGTAGCTCGATGCGAGTTCCGCTACCCCGCGCAGGTGGTCAAAGAGATCCTCGTTCGGCTCGACACGCGCGTAGAGCGTCATAGCAGCGCGTAGGCCTCCTGGTCACCGAAGAGAAGGACATCGCTAACCTCGACGTCAAGGGGCTGGCCTGTTGCCTCACAGAGAAGGTCGCCCGATGCGATCAGGTCGCGCCGTGCATCGAGGCGAAGGGGATACCGGTCGCGCAGTATGCGTTGACCCTCTCGGGGCCGTATCTCGCGGACCCGTTCACGCGGGAGCGCGCCGAGAACTGCGCCACGGTAGGAGGGGACTAGGATTCCCTCACTGACCTGCACCCCTTCAAAGTGACCAAGGCAGTACGCCGTACCGAGATAGGGGGGAAAGACCGGCGCGGCAAGCGCTTCGGCAATGCGATCGACCAGTTGAGGAGGTTCGCCCCCTACGACGACGGGGAACGACAGTAGATCTCTCATATCGCGCGGGGCGAGAAACTGCGTTGGTACCTGGGTGGGCCTGGCATCCCCTGTCAGATGCCCCGGATCCTTCACCAGAAGCAGGTTGACCGTCTGAAGGATCGTCCGCCACCGCTCGGGAGGGCAGATCGCGTAGCGAATCCCGTCAAGCGCCGATGGGTAGTCGGCGGCGCCGAGGCCAAGCGCGGCGCCGATGATCCCCGCGACGGTGGTCGGCGGCGGGATGGGGTAGGTCAGGGACGACGAGTTTGTGTAGAACCGACGGAAGTGGGCAAGCTTCCCGCGTAGCTGGAACCGAACGGCTCTCACGATTTGCCGACCTCAATAAACTGGGGCAGACTCCGCAGCTCGCGATCGCCAACGATCCGGAGGTCCGGGTGGCACCACCAGCGCAGCGATGCGATCCGCTCTCGGTACCCGCCAATGAGTGCGGACAGCTTGGAAATGTCAAGATGGTAGTCCGAGATAGAGCGAATCTTCTCAATTGGCAGGCTGCTGTCAACCACTTCAACACTAACGTAGTCTCGCGGGTCTCCCAGAGCAGGTATTGCATCGTTGAACTGGATCTGCAGGTACAAGCGGGGCGTCTGACCGAGCTTCGACCGGCTCGTCGCCTCCTGAGAGAGCGCATTCAACAGGGCGTCCTCGAGTCGCTCGATGTCTCGGGCCAGGAGCCCGGAGCCAGCAGCACGCGCCTTCGCAATGCGGCCGTGGAAGCCGATGAGCGCGTAATACAGTCGCCAGTCCTTCCCAATCGTTCCGTATTCCCCCTTACCGCCTGCCTCACGGCCTGCGAAGAGCGATGTTATCGAGGACGACGTCACGATCTCCACCGGGTGAAGCGAGTAGCCCCAATTGAACTGGACCGGTCCGGTGATCGAGCGCGACCCTCCAGTAGTCTCGCCTTCGTCCGCCTTGATTGTCATCGTTGCGCCGAACAGACGCACATCGATGAGACGTGAGAGCATCCACGTCAAGAACTCCGGGGAGGGATTCCGAAGGTCGATCTTCTTACCAGAGTCACGGTTGAAGTCCTGCGCGAGCGCTCTAATGCGCTCGCTGGCCGAGACCGTCTCACCGCCGTCGCCCTTCCTCACCCAAACATCCTGCGCCGGAAGCTCACCGTCGCCGTACAGACCCTGCGGCGACGCTACGGCCTTCGTCTGGCTCAGCCAGTAATCACGAAGATAGCGCTTCAGCCGGACGTCACTGACGAGGCAGCGGCGGGTCAGATCATCCATGCGTGGCTTGTTCTCGTCGTCGGGGTCACCGTTTGGATTGCAGAGCTTCGCGTCGTACAGAAAAAGGATATCCGCATTCCGCACATCAGCTGCTGGCACCATGCTGTTCTCTCCCTTCCTTCGATGTGCCCGAGGTGAGGATCGTCCGGGTCTCGTAAGCGTACCCCGAAAGCAAGTGATAGACATTCTCCTGATCGGTCAGGGACCAGTGGCCGCGGCTAGCCTCAGCGTCCAGGAGTAGCTTCGACTCTGCCCAGTCCAACTCACTGTCGGCTAGCCGCCGGTACTGGCGAAGCTTATCGAAGACGTCTAGCGAGAGCTGCTGAACCCGTGTGAGGCTCATGCCGTGGTAGTTGATCCTCTCCAGGATTGGCTTCGTGCCCCTCAGCGACCTCCGGTCGCCCTCGCCGTCGTGCTCCCCTCCCCCAGCGGGACTGGGAGAGCGCGATGCCCTGTACTGCTCGCTAGCCACGCGAGCCAGCAGGACGCCAAGCATGAATAGCGCCTGCCGTGGCGCGTCCAGCCGCAGTTTTTCCATCGCGTCCACGTATACCTGTCTGACCATGGTTCTTGTTGCCTCCCCCTGTGGCCTGTCTACGAGCCCAAGCTGGTCTAGGAATTCAAGGAAGGCAAGCGTGCGAAGGACGTAGACGTCTTCGTCATCGCTGGCCACGTAGCTCTGATCGTTGAAGTGCCGAGCACGGGCGACTTGGACGAAGTCGCTGACGAGCGACCGCAGCGATAGGGGTTCTGCAAGAATGATGTGCTTCGCCATCGACAGGGCGGGGCGTACTCTCCATCCTTCCCTGCCCTTGGTGACTGGCAGCAGGAACGGCAAATCCTCAATCCCGTTCAGCCACCCAAAACCCCGTGGCCCGAACAACCCGTCTGCCCACGACTGAGCAGCACCAACGGCACGAGTCACTTCCTCGATGCGGGAGGGAGGTACCTCGGGAATGAGCTCGAGAACCTTCCACTTCGACGACGCAGGAGGTGCGTCGACTAGCACGATCGTGAGCTGGTAGAAATCCTGCTCCCAATCGATCGCGTTCCCGAACTCCGGCACAGACCTGATCCGCTTAAGCCGGTCGATCCGCTTGATTGTGTCGTCTGCGGCGCGCCGGAGAATTGTTGTGCTCAGGTGCTCAGGTTGCGAAAGATCGGGGATGATGTAGCTTTTCGTCCCCAGGAGATTCTGGCGGAGATGATTCTCGACAAAGCGTTCCCCAAGTAGCAGACTTTCGTAACACGCACGGCAGAGACGGTAGTTCTTCCAAAACCCCGAATCCTGGGTTCCAGCAGCGAAATTAACCTTGTCGGTTATATAGGCCTTGAACCGCAGCTCTTTTAGCTTCATCGTCGTTGGCGCCATCTGCCCGCACAGGTGGCAGGCTCCGCTCGGGGTTTCGTCAAAGTGCTGTTCCACCAGCTTCTTCACGAGGTAGGCATGGTAGCCCGGGTGGTCGGATAGCAGCGTGCCATTGAGTTTCAGTGCAAATAGGGTGGGGCCTTTCGTGGATAGCCCCCTACGATCGAGAAGAAGCTTGGCGAGGTCGTAACATCGGTCCCTTGATCTCCTCACTGGAATGTGCTCGAGTGCACGCCAGTCGACATCGATTCCAAAGCGTTCGAGATCTAGGACGTACCGCCAGCGAGGCGGGGCGCCCTGGCCGAAGTCCCGATAGTACGATGGGAAGAGGACGGACAGGTCTCGTACCAGATCGACCGGCGCAAAGGGCGAACGGACGACGTTCGGGATCGTCTGCGAGAGAAGGTATGCGAGGGTGTCCGTCACAAATCGGTCTTGATCGTCGTTCGCTCTAACGTTTCCGAGCCACAGGATCTGACGTGCCTTGAGCGCATCGATCTCGTAGCCGGGGTCGACGTCGATCTCTGACCGTGAGGTGTCGATAGAGAGCACAATAAGGCGCGGTGGCACATCTGCCTTCCCTCTTGCTGGCTTCCTGCGCCTGCCCGTCCTGGACTCTTCAGGACCAGCGGGCTCGATTTCAACTGGGTCACCGCCGGGCTGGGAATCATCCCCCTGGCCACGAGCGGCTGCGCCGCCGCGGGGTAGCTCCGCACCGAGTTCCTCGAGGAACGCCCGCTGCGAACCGCCCAGACCCTCGCGGATGATCGCCCCAATCTGCCTTACTCCCTCGATCATCGTCCCCCCTCCCAGATCTCGACCATGCCGAAGCCCTGCGAGTTCTTGGCGCCGAGGCCCGCGTCCAGGACCATCTGAATCAGGTCCGGCGGCCCGCTCAGTCGAAACGCGCCGGTCCAGCCCTTGACGACCGTGCCTTTGTAGCTGATGATGACCTGCCGGTGAGGCCGACCATCGGCTGGCGAGACGCTCAGGTCGCCGGTTGCCTCGTCGCGGCCCCGAAACGCCGCCAGCTTCCGCCGGGCATTGACGCCGCAGAGCGTCCCGAACTCGCGCTCGGTCGGAGCGTAGTAGTAGGTCTTCGCCCGGCCGTCGGGCGCGTGCAGTGTCTCGTAGACGGTGACCGGCGACAGCGTGCGCACCAGTACATCTCCGGCGATCGACGGGGCCGGCTTCAGATCGATCGAGTCGACGCTCAGACGACTGCTTCCAAGACGGACGATCCCCTGCCGGAGCCAGGCGCTGGTGAGATCCTCGACCAGCGCCTGGATCGGCGAGGCAAACTGCAGCGCGATCGGACCGTGGTAACGCAGAAACGCGCCCTGCCGCTGATAGGGGCCACTGAGCCGCGAGAAGACGAACAGCCGAAATGACCGCGACTCCAGTGGGAAGCCGCGCTCGTGGATAAAAGCAGCCATCAGCGGATTCCACGAGGAGTAGATCATCGCCTGGACAACGGCGTTGTAGTGAATCGGGACCACGGCTCCATCCGACGTCGTCGGGGAGAGATGGATGATCGCACGCACCGAGAACCCAACTGCCAGCCTGGATGAAGCGCATTGTATCAGACGGGGAGCCGGTAGGCAAGGGTGCTGCTTCGGAGAACGGGCACGCTCCGGGTCGTGCGTCCGGCGCTGCTCACGCATTGTCTGAACCGCGCCTGGCTGCTATACTCCGTCCTCCAGGAGGACTGGAGTGAGCTCGGAACGCACGGTCAAAATCGGTATCATCGGCGCCGGCGGAATCGCCAACACCCACGCGCGCTACTATCGGCAGCATCCCTGGGTCGAGCTCGTCGCGGTGGCGGATATCTTCCCGGAGAAAGCCGCGGCGTTCGCGAAGACCTGGGGCATCCCGGAGAACCGGGTCTTCGAAGATTATCGACAGATGCTCGAGACCGTCGACATGGAGGCGGTGAGCGTCTGTACCCACAACATGGCCCACCGCGCCCCGACGGTCGACGCGCTCGCGGCCGGCAAGCACGTCCTGCTCGAAAAGCCCATGGCGGTCGAGCTGGAGGACGCCCGAGCGATCATGCGGGCGTGGGAGGGGAGCGGCAAGATCCTGATGGTCGGCTTTCAGCCGGATTTCTCGACCCAGTACAAGGTCGCCCGACAGGTGGTGGAATCGGGCGCGCTCGGCCACATCTATTACGCCGAGTCGATCGCCTTCCGCCGCTGGGGCGTGCCCGGCGGCTCGTTCCTCAAGAAAGAGATTGCCGGGGCCGGCACGCTCGTCGACATCGGCTGCTACGCGCTGCACACGACGATGTCGCTCATGGGCGACCCGATTCCGGTGACCGTCAGCGCCGTCACTGCCGATCATCTGGTCAAGGGAGCGAAAGGCGAGCAGCAGTGGGGGCGCTTCCGCTGGCGTGCGGAGGACGTCGAGGTCGAGGACTTCGCCGCCGCGTTCGTCCGTTTCGAGAACGGCGCGACCATGGTCTTCAAGTCCTGCTGGGCCGCCAATGCCGATTCGATCGGGCGCCCCTTCTTTCTCGGCACCAGGGGCGGCATGGCCCTCAATCCGCGCGGCGTCGAGCCACCAGTCGAGCTGTACTTCAACCAGCACATCGGCAACCTGAACCTGACCTGCGCGCCGCAGGGGCTGCGCGAGGTCGAGGACTGGCCGGAGAAGATCAAGGCGTTCGCCGAGGCAGTACGCGACGGTCTACCCTCGCCGATCGATCCGCGCGGCGTTTTCCTGACCAACGTCGTGATGGACGGCATGCTGCGGTCGGCCAGGCTCGGACACGAGGTGAAGGTCGAGGCGACCTACTGAGCGTTTCTGCTTCCCGCCGGTCGACTAGAAGTCATAGACGATCGACCAGGTCGATTCGGAGCCCGGTGCGACTGTCTGGGCGAGATAGGGCTCGAACGAGAAGGTGTTGCGGTTGCCCCAGATCGGGAAATAGCTCGGCGTATAGCTGCAGGTTGCCGCGACGAGCCCGAGCTTCGGGTGCCGTTGCAGCGTCACCAGGTGATCTCCCGGGGTGAACTCGAGCGCCTGGAAATGCCCGGTGCGATCCCACTCGTGGTCGAGCTTCGTCTGGATGAAGCCATTATCCAGGAGCGCGTAACCGGGATTTTCCGGCAGCGTGACCGGGAGATTGAACTTACAGCACTCGCCGCGGGGATTCGGGAAGAACGGGTGCGGAAACCAGCGGAAAGAGATCGGCTCCGCGCCGACGTTGGCCAGCCGCGTCTCGGAGATGAGCGTTCGATTGATCAGACGGAGCTCGCGGGTCAGCTCCAGCGCCCACCCGGCGAACGATTGTCGCGTCTCCATGCGCACGGCCGAGGACGACCGCTGGATGGTCCACTCGCAGAACTCCTGTACCGGCATCGTCCGCACGTCGTCCTGCGCCCGCACCAGTCCTACCCCGATGACCAGGGTCGTCGTCCCCGCGGGAGGGCGCGCGTTTGGGGCTGCCGCGTCCATGCCGGGCCAGAGGGGCGACGGGAAGGCCTCGGGTAGCCCCTGACCGTCGAAGACCGGCGGGTACTCCTCGTCGGGGTAGCCGGGGCCCGAGGTAATCACACCCAGGCGCCGGTCCGAGACCAGGTACACGTAGCCGCCGGTGCAATAGCGCGAGCCCAGCCGCACGCGATCGGCGACCGGATCCAGGATCGACACGTCGAGCTGGTCGTTGGCGAGCGAAAGCATCGTGACCTCCTCCTGCCGAATCGGTAAGGCGTTTGTACTCCATCGATCAATGCGCGACACTCAAAGCGCAGCAGAACGTTTCTCGCCCTCCTGGGAAGGTCCGGGGAGGGCAGAGCCCTTCCTGGCGGGGGGATTGGGAGTTGTCCCCCAAAACCATCAAAAACTCTCTGATACCTACTCAGACGTGCGGCAGGACCTCCTCGGCGATGATCTGGAGACCCTCGATATCGTCCAGGTCCAGGCGCTGAATCATGATCTCCTCGACGCCCGCCTCGCCAAACGCGTGGATCTGCTCGATCACCTCGGCCGGCGAGCCGACGATGGCGTTCGGGGAGCGGCGGCGCAGCAACTCCCGAAACGCGGCGGGTGGCTGCCCCCGCAGCTCCGGCGCGCCGGATGCGAGCCACTGGAGCTGCCGTCCGAGCTCGGCCTCGCTGCGATAGCAGACGATCTGCTGCATCAGTGTGCGCCTCACCGCTCGGGGATCGCGCCCGACCTTGACGATCAGCTCATCGAGCCGCCGTGAGATCTCGCGGAAGGTTGCCGGGCTGGCGCCGCCGGTGTTCCAGGCATCGGCGTACCGCGCGGCGAGCGGCAGCGTCACCTTCGGGCCGGAGCCCCCGACGAGTAGCCGGGGCCCGCCGGGGCGCGGCGAGCGCGGCAGGAGCTTCGCATCACGCAGGTGGTAGAAGCGGCCGTCGAAGCTGACCGGATCCTCGTGGCGGGTCAGCAGCGTGATTACCTGCAGCGCCTCGGCGAATCGTGCCATGCGCGTGGGCTTGTCGCCCAGCTCGTAGCCGAACGTGACGTGCTCGCGCTCCATCCAGCCCGCGCCCACGCCCAGGGTCATCCGTCCACCGCTGAGGTTATCCAGCGCCAGGGCCTTGCGGGCGAGCATCACCGGATCGCGAAAGGAGACCGGGCAGACCAGCGAGCCAAACTCGAGACGCTGGCCGTGATCGGCCAGGTAGGTGAACGCCAGGAAGATGTCGACCGAGTCGGAGTATCCCTGGCCTGGCGGAAGAAAATGATCGCAGCAGTACAGGCCGACGTATCCGAGCCGGTCGACCTCCTGTACCAGTCGTTTCCAGCGGGCCCAGCTCAGTCCGCCTGCCATCTCGACCTGTACCGATAACGCCACCATCCGATGACTCTCTCCCTTCCCCTGCTCGTGTCGTCCGCGCCCGATGGCGAAAGCCAGCCGCTCGCGCGCCCCGTCCACGACGTCTCGCCGCCATTCTACTCGATCGATACTGGCGCGCCTATCCGGGCGACGTCCCCTGACGCACACGGAGCGTTCGGCAGCGCGGATGAGCTGGATCGCGCTCGCTGGGACGATTGGCCTACGGTGAGTGGGACCGACGTCCTATTGCCGGTGGTGGCCGAGTGAGCTATCGTGCGGCCGCTGGTGTCGGTGCAGGCTGGTCCCAGACATCTCACTCGAGGAAAGAGAGGCATGGATTCGCCACTTCAGACACTTGCCTACCTGGTCGCGTGTGCGATCATCCCGACTGCCATCTACTTCTACCTGAGCACCCGCGAGAGCAGCCGCGAAGCAAAGTACCAGCGTCTGCGCGAAGAGATTGCCCGGACGCTGGCGTACCAGATTGGCGAAGGTCGCAGCCTATCGGCGTTCGAGATTCACGCGGTCATCGATTCCAAGCTTCGCGATTTCCGAACGGGACCCGGGATTATCACCGTGGACGAGGTTGTCGAAGACCTGGTATCCGAGACGATGACGACCTTGATGCTCGACGGGCAGCGGAAAGAGCAGATTATCGAGAACCTGCGGCGCATTCACGAGCAGCTGCTACCGGCCGCGGCCCAGCGCGCCGACTCCGAGGGACGTCGCCCCGCCGGAGAGTCGCTCTCGACGCTGTTCGCCTGGATCGCACCGGTGGTGACCGTGGTACTGTTCGTTGGCGCCACGACGGTCATTCAGGCGCTTGGCGAGCGATTCCGTCAGGATCCGTACATTCTTTATATTCTGCTGGGGCTCGGCGCGGGCCTGATCAGTCTGATCGCCGCCTCGGCACTGCTGTTCGTCGCGCGTCTGTTCGATCGAGGCGATAGCGCGCTCTCGTCTCGGGGGCACGTAGCTACGACCGTGGTCGAGAGTGGGCCGTCGGATACTCTCAGCGACGCGGCAGTGCGTCTGCGCCAGCGCGTCGCCCTTCACGCTCCGGCGGAACCGGCGACACCACAGCCTGCCCTTACCGGTCGATCGGCCGACCCTCCTGGCGAGCATTCCCACGCCTAGCTTCCTGGCAGCGGTGGGCTCATCCTGGTCGGGCCGCCGTCGCCGTGTCTCGCGCGACGGATCTGGTCAGGAGGATCAGCTCGCGCCGTCGCCGACCGATTTGGCCAGGCGCGTACGTCGCTTCGTGCGTTCTGGCTGCCGCACCAGCTCGATGTGGACCGGTGGCCTGGTCTCCACCGCGGACGTCTCCGCGGTGGTGCCGGGGCTAGCGGAAGTAGCTGCCGAGCGATCCACCTGTTCGACCAGGATGGTGACCATGTCGCGGATCTCGCTGAGCGCCCGCTGGTGCTCGGCGAGCGCTTCGCGATGCCTCCGCTGCAGCTCGGCAGCAAGGCAGCTTGCCTCGACGAGGCTCTTCTCCAGTCGCGTCGCGAGGTCGGCGGTCGAGCTATCCGAGGGAGACGAGCGCGGCCGGTCGTCCTCCCGTGGGTTCGTCGGCAGCAAACGCTCCGCGGCCGAGCGGATGGCCTGGAGCATCCCGGCGAAAGGAGACACGCCACCCGCGGCGCGTGTGCCGGTCGCGGCGGATGGAACCCGCGACGAATTTGGTCGACGTGGCTCTCCCGCGCCAAGATTCTGCTGCCGTGAGCGGTGCGCCGCCCAGGCTGGCGCCCGGGCCGTAGCCGGCGGGGGATCCAGACTCGGGCCGGGCTGATCGAGTAGCTCGAGAGGCTTCTGGAAAAGCTCGTTGGCCTCTTCTGCTGTAATCCGTCCGCTCGACTTCCGTCGATTCACCCGTGATCTCCCTCTCGTCTGGTTGCGACTGGATGATGCTGTGCCTACCGACTGAAGAGCTTGAAGGCTCCAAAGAGCCGCTGCTTCAACAGATTGCCGCTGGTGCTTTCCTTCTGGCGTCGTCGAGAATCCTCGCCCGCGGTGACGGAGTAACGGATGTACAGCGGGCACAGCTTGTAATCCTGCGTCAGGCAGAACTTCTGCTGACGATTGATGCTCAGGTTCAGCGGCTCGCTGGTGGCAAAGCACATGTGGTCGGGATGAGGCTCAAGCGCGTGCTGGTCCAGCTGCGCGGCGAAGCCAAGCTTCGGGCAGACGACGGGAACGGCAGCGACAGTGGCCGCCGGGGCATCGGTGAAGCCGGGGGATCCCTCGGCTCGCGGCTTCTCGGCGGGCAGGGGAACGCCGTGGCCGGCCAGCTCCTTCAGCTCGAGCGTCGACGCAGTCTCGGCCACCTCTTCGACCAGCTCCGGATCGTTGAAGGTGCCCCGCTCCGGATCCTCCTCATAGTCGGGAATAATGGCCAGGATCTCTTTCGCAAGGCTGCGATAGGCTTCGGCGCCGCGACTCGACGGTGCGTAGTCCAGGATGGTCTGGCCCGCCTTGCTGCTTTCGCGAAGCTTGACGTCGACCTTGACCATCGAATAGAAGACGCGAATTCTACTCTGGAAGACGTTACGGACAGCCTGCAGCACTTCGCGGGAGTGGAGCGTGCGCAGGTCGACCATCGTCATCAGCACGCCGAGTATCTGGAGACGCGGGTTGCAGGTCGCTCGCGTCTGGGCGATGTACTGGAGGATGTATGCCAGGCCTTGCAGTGCCAGGTATTCGGCCTGGACCGGGACCAGTACGTAGTCGGCAGCAGTCAGCGCATTGGTCGAGAGCATTCCCGCGCTCGGCAGGCAGTCGATGATGATGAAGTCGTACTGGTCACGTAGCTCCGAGACGATCGTCTTCAGCACGCGCTCGCGCCGGCGATCATCCATGCGGGTCAGCTCTTGCTCGACCTGGACGAGATGATGGTTGCACGGCAGCAGATCGAGCCCGTTCGGGAGAGACAGCAAGATCTGACCGATGGCGATAGCCGGGTCGTACTGCTCGCGCACGTACTCACGCATGACCTCGCTGAGGGTCTTCGGGAGCTCCTCGGGGTCCTTCACGCCCGCGTAGATCGTGAGATTCGCTTGTGGATCGAAGTCGACAATGAGCACGCGTTTGCCCTGCTCGCGAAGGGCGGCGGCAAGATTCAGGGATGACGTCGTCTTGCCGACGCCTCCCTTGTAGTTCGTCACAGCGATGACTGGCATGTCACCACCACCCTTCGAGTCTCCGCAGTCACCACGTTGCGGAGTGTAGAATGGTGCCCGATCGCGTCACAAGGGAAATAGTCTCGCCCGAAACACTGGAAATTCACTCGACGCTCCAGAAAATCACCCATGGCTGGCCCACGTCTGCACTCCCTCATCGTCCGGCGCCCTCCCTCCGTTGCTCGTCGGAGTCCCATGCTATCACTTTTATGCTAACCAACACATCGTCTATTACGAGATTATTACCGAATTTCTCTCCAGGCTGGCGCGGCGGGGGCTTCCGGGAAGCTCGCCCAGGAGGATCGAGTCGACGTGGCTTCGTCGGAGCAGTCCCCGACGTTCCGTCTCACGCCAGGTACTTTCAACGCGGGCTTTGGGCAAATCCCGCCGGTGAATGAGAGCTTTTTCTCAGGCCAGGCGGGATGAATTCCTCATGGCCTCTTCCCTGCTCTCCCTCTATGCTGGAGGCTACCTGAGGTAGGTACACGCCCGTTGAACGAAGTGGCACGGCGTCGGACTGACCAGGTGCAGTGACGACGAAGCGATGGCCGTAAAGCGCGGAGTAGCGGTCGCGCGTCGGAATAAAAGAGGGGGGAAATACCTAGATGTCGTGGTTGGTGCAGCGGTCGAATTCCAGTAAAGAGAATGGGCCAGGGGCGGCCACCGCCGAGCCGGTCTCGCACAAGCGGATGGAGCCGCCAGTGGAGTCGTCCCAGTCGGTATCAGACGCCTTTGCCGAGGCGAAGTACCGAATTCACGAGCGGCTCTTGAAGGAGATGGACCTGGATAAGGTCCAGCAGAAACAGGGGCCGGAGCTTCGCAAGGCGGTTGAAGATGCCGCGGCGATGATGCTGACGTCTCTCGAGATGCCGATCAGTCGCTCTGAGCGACAGCGGCTGGCGCGCGAGGTCGCCGACGAGATTCTGGGGCTGGGCCCGCTTGAGCCGCTGCTCGCCGACCCGACGATCACCGAGATCATGGTCAATGGGCCGCGCGAGGTCTACGTCGAGCGCAATGGCCTTCTGTACCTGACCGATGCGGTCTTCCGAGACGAGGCTCACATCATGCGGATCATCGACCGGATCGTCAGCCCGCTCGGGCGGCGCATCGACGAGTCGAGCCCGATGGTGGATGCGCGTCTCCCGGACGGGTCGCGCGTCAACGCGGTGATCCCACCGCTGGCGGTCGATAGCCCCACGGTGACGATCCGTCGGTTCTCGAAGGATCCGCTCACCGTCGAAAAGCTGATCGAATTCGGCACGCTCACTCCCGAGCTGGCGACGTTCCTGAAAGCGTGCGTCGAGGCACGGATCAATATGGTCGTCGCCGGGGGCACCGGCTCTGGAAAGACGACCCTGCTCAACATTCTGAGCGGATTCATCCCGGCGCGTGAGCGTATCGTCACGATCGAAGATCCCTGCGAGCTCCAGCTACGCCAGCCACACGTCGTACGCCTGGAGACACGCCCGGCGAACATCGAGGGAAAGGGCGAGGTCACCCAGCGCCAGCTCGTCAAGAACGCGCTGCGCATGCGGCCCGACCGGATTATCGTGGGCGAGGTTCGGACCGGCGAGGCCTTCGACATGCTCCAGGCCATGAACACCGGGCACGACGGGAGCCTGACCACCGCTCACGCGAACACTCCGCGCGACGCGCTTTCCCGCATCGAGAATATGGTCCTGATGGCGAACCTGGAGCTGCCGGTCCGCGCGATCCGCGAGCAGATCGCCTCGGCGATCAATATGATCGTGCAGGTGGCACGTCTCCGCGACGGGTCGCGACGCGTGACCCACGTGACCGAAGTGGTCGGGATGGAGGGGGAGATGATTACACTGCAGGACATCTTCCTCTTCCGGCAGCAAGGAGTCAACCAGCAGGGGCGGGTGATCGGCGCGTTGATGCCAACGGGCCTGCGCCCGCGCTGCATCGATCGATTCGAGCAGGAGGGCATCTTCCTCCCGCCGGATCTCTTCGCGATGCGTCCACTGAACGGGCACGCGGCGATGCGCCGGTAAGCGACGGTCAGAGGCGAGCCGCGGGCTCCCCGCGCAACGGCGCAAGCGAAGAATACGGCTGGGCAGCGAGCAATCGAGACGGGCTTGTTCGTGCGTCACTGCTTCCTCCGTGGTATCATACCCCGAGCGGACCGGCCATCCTCCCTCCGCTCGGGGTAGACTTTTTCGCGTGTCACAGCTCTCAGCATCGCGCAGCGGGTGATCAGGCGCGTTGGATTCACAGTCGCACGACGATCTGCCGTCCCGGTTTGCTCGGGTCTCCTACCGTCGGCCCTTTCGACGCTACCAGCGCCTTGCCCTTGACGCGTTCGAGCACACGCGCGCCCAGGGCCAGCATCGCTCCTATCTGGTGCTGCCGCCCGGCGCGGGGAAGACCGTGCTCGGCCTCGAGATCGCGCGGCGACTCGGCAACCGCGCGCTGGTGCTCTGTCCGAACACGGCGGTGCAGTCGCAGTGGCTCCGCCAGTGGCTCGACTTCCAGCCCGCGCTCGTCCCGATCGGGCACGACGTCTCGCTCGAATCGCCCCTGTCGGCGCTCACCTATCAGGCGGTCTGCAATCTGGATGGCAGTGAGGCCGGCCTCGACGAGCGGGCGCTCACCCTCTGGAGAGAGACCCTGGAGTCCGACGAGAGCCTGTCGCCGGACGACGCCGAGGCACGGCTGCAGGCGCTCGCGGCGACCGGCCCCGAGCGCTACCGAGATGATCTTGCCTTCTTCCGCAACAAAGCGCGCGCGCTGATCGCTCGGGGAGGCGACCACGCCGAGCTTCTCTCCCTGCTGCACGCCAATGGGCGAGGCATGATCGAGCGGATGAAGGCGTCGGGGCCGTGGACCTTGATCCTCGACGAGTGCCACCACCTGCTCGAGATGTGGGGATATCTGGTCCGCGCGCTGATCGAGGAGCTCGGCGACGGCGTTTTCGTCGTCGGCCTGACGGCCACGCCTCCGGGCGACATGGAGGCGCGCGAGGAGGCGCTGTACCGCGAGCTGTTTGGGCAGGCCAACTTCGAGGTGCCAACGCCGACCGTCGTCAAGGAAGGAGACCTGGCTCCGTATCAGGAGCTTGCCTACCTGACGCATCCGCTCGACCACGAGTCCGCCTACATCGAGGAGCAGAACGCGCGGTTTCAGAAGCTTCTCGACCGTCTGTTAGACGAGGATTTTGGCAGCCTCTCCTTCCTTCAATGGCTGCGCCGTCGTGTCGGCGAACGCCGAACCAGGGATGGAGCGGAGGTAAGCTGGGCGCGATTCGAGCGCGACCACCCACGCCTTGCCGAGGCGGCTCTCCGCTTTTTCTATCACAGCAAGATGGATCTGCCCTCGGAGGCGAGGCTCGGGGAACGTCACCGTCAGCCGCCGACGGCGGACGACTGGGTGGTCTTGATCGAGGACTACTGCATGGGCCACCTGCGAGCGAGCGCGGATCCGCGTGATCAGGCCGCGTGGGAGGAGATCCGACAGACGCTGCCATCGCTCGGCTACGTCCTGACGCGACAGGGGATTCGCTCCTACGTGTCGCCGGTGGACCGGGTCCTATCGCTCTCGGCGAGTAAGAGCGCGGCGACGCTCGAGATTCTCGCGACCGAACGCGAGTGCCTCGGCGACCGATTGCGAGCGCTGGTGCTCTGCGACTACGAGCGAGCCGGCCGAGAGGTCCTGGCCAGGCTTCGCGGGGTTCTGGATCCTCAAGCCGGCAGCGCCGCGCTCCTCATGCACGTCTTGCTCTCCGATCCCACCGTCGCCGCGCTGAATCCAATCCTGCTGACCGGTCGAACCGTAGCCTGCTCGAGAGGGGTCGCCGCGTCGCTCGGCTCGTGGATCGAGGAGCAGGTGCCGGAGCTGCGGGGAGTCATCTCGACCGAGAGCCTGTTTAGCTCGGCCGACGGCGAGACGCCTGGCTCCTGGGATGACCTCGTGGTCGTGAGTCCGGGGCATCCGTGGTGGCAGCCGCGCCACTACGTGCCGCTCCTCACGCGCTACTTCGAAGCGGGACACTCGCGCTGCCTGGTCGGCACACGTGGGCTTCTCGGCGAAGGGTGGGATACGACCGGGGTCAACGTCCTGATCGACCTGACCGCTGCGAGCACGAGCACGTCGGTTCACCAGATGCGAGGGCGTTCGCTGCGCCTCGATCCTTCCCTGCCGCGCAAGGTTGCCAACAACTGGGACGTCGTCTGCGTTGCGCCGGATCATCCGAAAGGCACCGCCGACTACGCGCGCTTCGTTCGCAAGCATCGGCAGTATTACGCTCCGACGGCCGAGGGCGAGATCGAATCGGGGGTTTCGCACGTTCATCCCGGGCTCTCGCCCTACGGTCCGCCGACCGCTGCCCAGTTTTCCACGATCAACCGCGGCCTACTCGACCGGGCGCGCGACCGCGAAGGTGCCTACGACCGGTGGGGGATTGGCAAGCCGTACGAAAACCGGGAAACGCACACGGTACGCGTGCGAGCCGGACGCGCTATCGGTCTGACCGGGCATCGCCTGATCAGCCACTCGGAGGAGCGGGAGAAGGGGATCAGTCTGCGCCTCCGTATCATCAGCGTGACAGTCGCCGCCGGTGGGGTGCTGCTGCTCGGCGCCGTCGACGGCGTGGCCCTGGCCGGGCTGATCGGCGGCCTGGGCGTCGCCGGGGTTGGCTATTCCTGGGTCGCGCGCTCCCTGGCGCGCTCGCTGGGAACGGTCGGCCCGTCCGCCGCGCTGGAGGACATTGCCATGGCGCTGGCCGAGGGGCTCAAGGCAGCTGGCGGAATCGACGCATCCCGGGGCGCAGACTCGGTCAGAGTCAGTCTTCAGCAAGACGGTTATTACCGCTGCTACCTTGTCGGCGCCTCCCTCGACGAGAGCCGTCTCTTTGCCGAGTCGCTCGATGAGCTGCTGTCGCCGATCAGCTCGCCGCGCTACATCATCCCGCGCTACATCGCCGACCCTCCGAAGTCCAGTCTGGGCGCCGCGTGGCTCTATCTTCGTCGCAGCTCGACCAGCGGCGCCGGGTCGAAGGTGGTGTATCACGCGGTGCCCTCGTACCTGGGCGCGAACAAGGAGCGAGCGGAAGCATTCGGCGCCGCGTGGAATCGCTTCGTCAGCCCGGGCAAGCCGCTCTACTATCAGGATCCGATCGCGCAGGGGATCATCGAGGTTCAGCGCGGCGCGAACCCCTTCGACGTCACCACCCAGATGCGGACTCTCTGGCACTGATGAGGAGGTGACGTGGCTCGCTCGGCCGTTCTGGTCGTCAATCCTGCCGCCGGGAACGGACGATGTGCTCGATCCTGGCCGTCCTGGGCCCGCCGCCTCGAGGCCGCGGGAGTTGCATTTTCCCCGGTCTTCACTACCAGGCCGGGTGATGCGACGCGCCTCACGCGAGAGGCCCTGCGCAACGGCGCCGAGACTGTCGTCGCGGTTGGCGGTGATGGGACGGCCAACGAGGTGGTGAATGGATTCTTCGACGGTGACGACGCGATCAATCCGTCAGCCCGCTTTGGTCTGCTTCCAGCGGGGACTGGCGTCGATCTGTCGCGAATGCTCGGCCTGCGTGGGCAGATGGCGATTGCTGCCCTCGGGCCAGCCGGCCGCACCGGGACGATCGACCTGGGGCGCGTCCAATTTGTCGCTTATGGCGGGCAAACCCAGAGTCGCTACTTCGTCAACGGCGGCGACCTCGGCGTCGGCGGCGAAACCGCGGCCCTCGCCCAGAAGGGAAGCAAGGCGCTTGGCGGCTTTATCGCGTACCTCACCGCCGCTGTCCGCGCCATCGTCGAGCACCAGCCCCGGTCGGTCCGCTATGCGATTGACGATGGTCCGGCGGTAGAGACTCGAGTGGATACGATCTTCGTCACCAATGGACGATATATCGGGGGTGGAATGATCGTCGCGCCGCCGGCCCGCGTTGACGATGGCGTGCTGGACGTGCTGGTGCTCCGTGCCGTGAGCAAGCTCGATCTGCTGTTTCGGCTGCTCCCCGCAATCTATCGCGGCACGCATCTGTACCATCCCTCGGTCCAGCACGTTCAAGCGCGCCGTGTTACGGTCCAGACGAGCGAGCCCCTGCTGCTGCAGATCGACGGCGAGCAGCCAGGCATGGCTCCTGCCGAGTTCATGGTTCTGCCCGGTTTCCTCCGCGTGGCGCTACCGCCGTCCTCTCTCCCGGCTCCCGGTTCGTGATCCGAGGTCCTCGCGTGAGGGCGTAGCGTCGGCGTGCGCCAGGGGGACGTGATCCGGACAGTCTTTGAGTGACTCCTCCTCGGAGAGGTAGGCGTTGATCAGGCGACAGTGGTGAGGCTCGGGGGAGCCGGGTGCCGCGTTCTCCTCGAAATACACGCAGCCCCGGCACGGCTCGGCCACCTCGAGGTAGCCGGCCGTGCGTAGGCTCCAGATGACTGCTCCGAGGCCCCGTTCCAGCGCCACGCGGTCGTCGTCGGACAGCCCGGCCAGCGCTTCTTCGAGCAGGTGTCCCCAGCGCTCGAGCTGTCGGCAGGTTTCCTCGCCGGCCTCGGTGAGACGGAGCAAGGTAACCCGCCGATCGACCCCGCTGGAGCGGCGCTCGACGAGCCCGCGGGCGACCAGCGCATCGACGACGCCGACCGTGCTGGCGTGGGTGGCACCCAGGTGTGTCGCCAGGCTGCCGATCGAGGTGGCGAAGCTCTTCGTCCGCTTGATGAAGAGGAGGGTTTCGGCCTGAACCGGGGTCAGTCCGATCTCGCGCGCCTCTTCCAGGCCAATGGCGCGGGTCGCCTGTCCGATGCGCAGAAGAGCCTTCGTCAATAGATCCATTGGGTGTCTAGCAATGCACGAATTCGCGACGGCAGGAGGCACCGCGCGGTGCCTCTTGCCGTCCGTCCTGCGACTTGCGTCGTGGTCTGCGCTCCTTGGCGCTCCTGCACCAGTCCGTACTGACCGCTCGGCGTCGCCGACCGGCGCTTACCAGGCGCCGTGCTCGACGTAGGGCTGCGCCCAGAGCGTGACCTGCAGCAGTACTGCCTTGAGCCAGGCCTGGTGCATACGTTCGACGGAGACCGGATCATTGTCGCCCTTTTCCAGGAAGGGCCGAACCGTCGCGTAGATCGGATAGATCAGTGCGTTCAGATAGCGGAAATGCACCAGCGGCGGAGTACCGGCTGCAGCCGCACCGTCGGTCTGGTTCTTTCCGGTGAAGTGGCGACGTCCAATCTCCTGCTGATAGGCCAGCCAGGCCTCATCATACTCCGCGCGGCAGGTATCGACAATCCACTGGCCAAATCGGGCGCGGACGCGTGCGAGATACTCCGCGCGTGGTCCGTCCGGCCCGCTGAACGATGCGATGAGGAACTCGTGCGCAGCGACGAAGCCGTACCAGACGTCGAGAATTGCCTCGGTCTGGGGAATAAGAATGTCGCCGGCGCGGCGCAGGGCGACGACGTCGTCGGGGCCGAAGAGGAGCGCGGCTTTGAGATGATCCAGATCAGCGAGCGCGAGCGACGCGGCAGGAAGGGAAGGGTCGCCGTAGCGGTAGCCGGGGATCGCGATGGGCTCGGTCATCTCAGAACACCTTCCGTGAGAGTTTGGACGCGCGACCGGTCTGCGTCGTACGTAGGATACCTACATATTTGTCGGCTGTCAAGGCTTTATACTTGCTCCGGTTGGTCGCTCTCGGGGCCTCGGGAGGAAGCCAGAAGTACCTCGAACTTCAAGGAGAGGATGGTTCGGAATGCAGTATCGACAGCTCGGTGGATCGGGTCTTCGGGTCTCGGCCGTGGGACTGGGTGGCAACACCTTCGGACGCTTCTGCGACGAAGCGCAAACTGCGGCGGTCATCCACCGCGCACTCGACCTCGGGATCAATCACGTCGACACCGCCGACACCTACGGTCGCGGTGTCTCGGAGCAGTACGTCGGCAAGGCGATCGCCGGCCGTCGTCACGACGTCATCATCGCGACGAAGGTTGGGAATGCCATGGGCGACGGTCCAAACGACGTCGGTCTATCCTACCGGCGAGTGATCGCCTCCTGCGAAGGGAGCCTGCGCCGGCTCGGCACCGACTACATCGACCTGTATTACCTCCATCGCCCGGATCCATCGACGCCGCTGGACGAGACGCTGCGTGCCTATGACGACCTGGTGCGCCAGGGTAAGGTTCGCTACGTCGGCATCTCGAACTACCCGGCGTGGCAGGCCTGTGAAATACTGTGGATCTCGGACCGCCGTGGTTACCGTGCCCCGGTGGTGACCCAGAGTCGGTACAACCTGCTGGATCGTGCGATCGAGACGGAGCTGCTGCCGTTCTGCCGTGAGCACCACGTCGGGATCGTGCCCTACGCGCCGTTGTCAGGAGGTCTGCTCACTGGTAAGTATCGTCCGGGGGAGCCAGTCCCGCCGGGCACCCGTGGCTACAATAACCCGGGCTTCCAGCAGCAGCTCACCGAGCGAAACTTCGCGATCGTCGGACGACTGGAGGCCTTCGCGCGGGATCACGGCCATACCATCGGCGAGCTGGCCGTGGCCTGGCTCCTGTCGCGCCCGGAGGTCTGCTCGGTGATCACCGGCGTAACCAGCCCCACCCAGGTCGACGCGAACGCGGCGGCGGCTGGCTGGGCGCTGACCGCCGAGGATCTGAAAGAGGTCGATGCGATTCTCGCCGGTTGACCTGGTCGAATGCTTCGATAAGGCAACGCCGATTCCGACCGTGGTCGGGCCAGAAAGTCGCTCGCCACCATGGTACGGCGCCAGCGAGGACCAGGAAACGGACGTCCTGCGTCTCCGCTGTGCTTTGGGGGTGATCATTCTCTGCCCTGTGCGCCGCAACTCTCATCCGGGCGAGAGTGACACCCCGGACGTGCTACCGGTGGTTCCGGCGAGACCAGCGATTCGTCTGCCGTTCCCAGGGAGGCTGCCGTGTTGCAGCAATCGCGCCGCATCATCGACCTGTCACTCGACATCTACCCGGGCGCCCCCACTTTTCCGGGCGATCCGGCGTGTCAGTTCCACGTCCACGAGACGATTGCCTCGGCGGGCTACAATCTCACGCAGGTCTGCTTCGGCACGCACCAGGGCACCCACCTCGACGCGTCGTTCCACTTCGCCGATCGGGGGCGAACGGTCGACCGAATCGACCTCGCTCGGTGCGTCGGCCCGGCAACGGTAATCGATCTGTCGTGGAAGCAGCCGCGAGACGCGATCACGGTCGCGGATTTCGCACCCTACGAATCGCGGGTGCAGCCGGGAGCGCGGATTCTCTGTCGCCTCGGCTGGGACCGCCGACTCTTCCAGCCCGGCTACTTCTCCGATTTCCCCTCGATGACGGTTCAGCTCGCCGAGTGGCTGGCGGACCGAAAGATCGCGCTCATCGGCCTGGATACGCCCAGCCCGAGCGCGGACCAATCGACCGAGGTCCACCAGATCTTGCTCGGCGCCGAGGTCGTAATCGTCGAGGGCCTCGCCCACCTGGACGAGCTTCCCTCCGACGAGGTCTTCTTCGTCGCCGCGCCGCTGCGTCTTCGTGGTCTCGACGGGTCGCCCGTGCGGGCGCTGGCGGTGGCGTGGTAGTGCGCCGCCAACCGAAATATGAGGGGTAGCAATTTGGGAAAATTGGCCCGCAGGGCCAATTTTCCCAAATGCCTCCATCCATCAATTTCTGCTTGACACACCAGTAGAGGCCATTGGCTCGGACGTCCGCCGAGAGCAGGCGGGTTTCTGAGCCGGGATCCAATCGGGGACGGGCGTGGCGACTCCCCCTCGATCACCCGCTTCGCCATCGACTGGCCTATCCCGAGCGACGGCGTGCGCCTGTTCGGTCATTCTTTCGCCAGCGTGGCAAAAATCGGCGCCAGCGCGGGATACAGATGCAGGTAGGCGTCGCGGTAGAGGTGATCGTACGTGGCCGCGCGAACGGGGTCGGGCAGATACTGTCGCGTCTCGCGGGCGACCGATGCCGTCGCCGTGGTGACGTCGCGGAAGACCCCGACCCCGACGCCGGCCAGCAGCGCGCTGCCGAGCGCGACCGCTTCTGGCACCTCGACGGCGAGCACCGGCCAGTTGAGAACGTCGGCGCGGATCTGGAGCCAGAGCGAGGAGCGTCCACCTCCGCCAACGACGCGAATCGGCTCGGACAGGTCGCCGACGAGGCCGCGTACGACTTCGAGCGAGTGCCGAATCCCGAAGGCGATCCCCTCCAGCAGCGCGCGCGTCAGATGTCCAGGCTCGTGCGAGGGTCGCAGACCGACGAACGCCGCGGCGACGTTCTCATCGCCGATCGGACTGCCGTTGCCGCCAAGATACGGGAGGTAGAGGAGACCGCTGGCGCCCGGTGGTGCTCGGCGCGCGGCCTCCAGCGCGCTCGCCACCGAATCTGCTGCCCCCGGAAAGAGCTGCGCCGCAAGCCACGCGAGCCCTCCGCCGCTCATGGCCATGCCGGCCTGGACCACGTACTGATCGGACAGGACGTGGGCATAGCAGCAGATCCGCCTGAGCCGAAAGGTATCGTCGTCGCGATAACTGGCGACGGGGATCACCACGCCCTCGGCAGTACCGATCGAGTCGACGACCTGGCCCGGAAAGACCGCGCCCGCGGCGACGGCGCCGCAGAGGTGGTCGTGTCCGCCGATGGCGACGGGAAGTCCCGTCGGAAGTCCGGTCTCCCGCGCGGCGTCCGGCGTAACCGTGCCGATCGGCATGCCCGATTCGACGAGACGCGGAAGCTGCCCGGCGTGCAGGCCGGCGATCTCGAGCATCTCCTCGGACCACCGACGGGTGCGCTGGTCGAGGAACATCGTGCGCGAAGCCAGGCTAAAGTCCGTCGCCGCCTCGCCGGTGAGGTGCCAGCCGA
Source organism: Chloroflexota bacterium (assembly GCA_902810745.1). Classification (GTDB taxonomy): domain Bacteria; phylum Chloroflexota; class UBA6077; order FW602-bin22; family CADDYW01; genus CADDYW01. Next base: position 24,333 of record CADDYW010000036.1, read on the forward strand.
CGAAGTCCGAGACTGAGAGCCAGCGGTGCAGTGCGTGGCAGACCCACGGCTCGTGCTCCTGGAGCCAGACGATTTTGTAGAGCGTGTGGACGTGGCGTGGCGCCTGCCCGGTGATCTGGAAGATGCGGCGCGAGTCGTGCTCGCTCAGCACCCGCTGCAGCTGCGGCTCGGTCCGCGGATCGTACCACGGGATGATGCGGTACAGCGGCTCTCCCGACCTGTCGAGCGGAACACCGGCCTCGGCCATGCTGGCGATCCCCACGGCGAGCACCGGCCCGGTGGCCGCGCTCGTCACCTGGCGAAGGCAGATCACGACCCCTTCCCACAGCTGCGCTGGATCGATCTCGCGGGCAGCCGGTCCCCCGCCTCCCGGCTCGACGTCGACGTAGGGCGTAGGACGCGATGCGACCGCGACGACACGGCCGGAAGCTGGATCGAAGGCGACGGCCTTGGTGTTCGTTGTGCCAATGTCGAGGCCGATCAGGACACTCATGTACCTGCTCTGCTCCCCCGTGAATTGCCGGTAAGGACCGGCACTGCTCCCCAAGTATACCTGCTTCGTCCCGGGGCATCTGCTGCGACTATTGACAGGTCCGGCGTGGACGAGTATATCCGAAGCACTCGCTCGACATCGGTGGCCTGTGAACAGGCGGAGGTACGCCGTGAAGATCGGATTGTACAGCATCACGTACCTGGGCATCTGGTATCGTGGGCGCGCGCTGACCATCCCGGAGGTGGTCGATCGGGCGGCGGCGATTGGTTTCGACGGGATCGAGATCGACGGCAAACGACCTCACGGAAACGGCATGGACCTCGACGACCGGGCGCGCCGAGAGATCCGCGATCTGTGCGCGGCGAAGGGAATCGAGATCATCGGCGTGGCCTCGAACAATGACTTCTCCAGCCCGGTTCCCGAGCATCGGGAGTGCCAGCTCCTGATGGTCCGGGAGCAGATCCGCCTCTGCCGCGATCTCGGCGGCAAGGTCGTCCGCCTCTTCTTTGCCTGGCCCGGCGTCACGCTCGATGCGAACGGCCTCGCCTCGTACGAGATCGCGCGAACGATCTGGGCGGAGAACAGCCGCTACAGCACCCGCCGCGAGCAGTGGGGCCACGTTCGCGATTGTCTGAAAGAAGCGGCGCGCATGGCGGAGGACGCGGGAATCACTCTGGCCCTGCAGAATCACACCCCACTCCTGCGCCATTACCGGGACATGCTGGACATGATCGATCAGGTTGGCTCCCCGGCACTGCGGGCCTGTCTCGACGTTCCGATCCTCGAGCGGCAGGACGACGAGTACGTCTGGCAGGCCGTTCGAGAGACGGGAACGCGACAGGTTCACTCGCACTTCGGCGGCGAGTTCGAGCGCGACGTGGGTGGTGTCATCCGACAGCGCCCGATCGAGTTTGGTCGCCCGGTCGCGAACTACCCCGCCTTCATCCGCGCGCTCAAGAGCATCGGCTATGATGGCTACCTCTCCTACGAGTTCTGCCACCCTGCACTGGACGAACGCGGCGAGATGCAGGGTCTGGCCTACGTCGACGAGCAGGCACAGCTAGCGTTCGAATACCTGCGCGACCTCCTGGTGGACGAAGGCGCCTACACCAGGAGTGCCGTCCCGACCTGATCAGACGGGGCGGCCAGCTGCACCCGGCCGGCGTTAGAAGCGCAATGGCGTTTCGCGCCTCGGCTGAACCGACAGTGAGGAGGATTTCCGTGCCAGAGATTGGAATCGCGGGTTGGATCTTTCATCAGTCGATTCTGCGCAACAAGACGATGACTCTGCTAGAGATGCCGTCGGTCTGCAAGTCGCTCGGGGTCGAGACGATCGAGCTGGTCTCGACCTTCTTCGAGAGTCAGACCGCGCAGTATCTGAATCAGCTACGCTCGGCGATCCAGGAGCAGGGACTGCGCGTCCGCAACATCGCGGTCGACATGGGGAACATCGCCAATCCCGACGACGTCGTTCGACGCACCGACATCGAGGCGCTGAAGCAGTGGTTCCACGTGGCGAGGGCGCTCGGATCCGAGGCGATTCGCATCAACAGCGGTCCGGCGAGCCCGGACGACCGCGAGGCGATCGAGCGCATTGTCGAGGGCTATCGCGAGCTAGCGGCCGAGGCGGCTCACACCGGCGTCTACCTGCTGATCGAGAACCACGGGGGTGCATCTGCCGATCCGAAGAACATCCAGGCGTTCCTCGATCGCGTCGGCTCGTCCTGGTTTCGGGCGTGCCCGGACACGTCGAACTTCACGAACGACACCTGGGAGGAGGGCATGCGGATCATGGCCCCCCGCGCCTTCTCTTGTCACGTCAAGGTGCATACCTACAGCCCCGATGGTAAGCAGAGCTGGACCTGGCGGGATGGCCAGACCCGTTCCTATGACCTGAAGCGCTGCTTGCAGATCCTCAAGGAAGCTCACTACGAGGGACCACTCTGCGTCGAAGCGGGGGCGTCGGCCACCGAGATTGACTGCGCTCGCGATGCGATTCGCTACGTGCGGGATCTCTGGGCCACGGCGTAGGCTCGATCGGCACGTGACATGCGCTGTCTGGAAAGGCAGGCGGAGGAACCTCGGACGACAGCCGTGGGCAACGTCCGTCGGCCGACCACGTGTCCGTTGGGGCTGTTGGCGAATCGCCCCGACGGACGGCTCACTCGCTACAGCGTACCGGGAGGCGCGGCAAAGTCGCGGAGTCGTTGCCGGGCCTGGATCAGGACGTCAGCCCGCTGGCCCGACGTCCGTCCTTCCGTCGTCTCGCCAGACCGAGGGCTCAGCACTCAGAACGCAGCATTGTACGTAGGAGGACGGTATGGTCGAACCAATTCGAATCGGGATCATCGGCTGTGGCCGAATCGTGCCCGCTCACCTGCGTGGCTACGCAACGCTTCGCCAGCTCGGCTACGACAACTTTCGCATCACCGCGCTCTATTCCTCCAAGCGGAGCGACGCGGAGATGTTCCGCAAGCGGGGCGAGGGCCCGCCGCCCCGATCCCCGGTCAGCAAAGCTCCCGGAGATCCGCTCAGCGCACCGCATATGTACGTGAGCGACTTCCAATCCGACGTCGAGGCACGGGTCTTCGACAGCTTCGATGAGCTACTCGGTAGTGGGATCGTCGACGCGCTCGACATTCCCGCCTCGGTCTTTGCGCATCATCCGTACACGGTCAAGGCAGCCAACGCTGGCAAGCACGTTCTGGTGCAGAAGCCATTCTCGGTCAGCGTCGCGGCCGGTCGCCAGATGGTCGAGGCGGCGAAGCGCAATCGGATTACCCTCGGGGTTACCGAGAACGTGCGGTACGCCGAAGGGACGCGCATGGCGCGCTGGGCGATCGAGCGGGGTTATCTCGGCGACGTGCAGATGGTGGCCTCGATTGGCATCGGAACGGCTGAATGGTCGCCGGATAAGGTCGTCGCGGATACACCGTGGCGCCATTCTCAGGTCCTGGCCGGCGGCGGTCCGAGCCTGGATATCGGCGTGCATCTGTTCCACCGGGTGCGCTACCTCTGTGGTGAGGTACGGGCAGTTGGGGCGATCGTGCGTACCTTCGAGAAGGAGCGGTACCGGCGCGACGAGGCCGGTAACATCCGCGAGACGATCTACCCCGATACTGATGATGCCTTCATGGCGACCTTTGAGCTAGCGAACGGGGGGATCGGCCAGATGTCGTTTACCTGGGCAGGACATGGCGAGCCGACGAGCCTTCCCGGCGGTATGGTCATCTATGGAAGTAAGGGATGCCTCAAAGGGAGTCGTCTGTTTCGAGACGGTCGCGAGCCGATCGAGCTCCGCGACCTCTTCGAGGCCGAGGCGACAGCCGAGGAGAAGAGGCGATGGCTCCCGGTGAGGACCGCCGATGGGTTTGCGCTTGGCTTCTATGATTTTCTCGCGGCGATCGAGCGCGGCGGTCAGCCCGAGATGAGCGGGGACGAAGGACTGCGGGACGTCGCGGCAGCGTTCAGTATCCTGGAGTCCGGGCTTGCCGGCCATCCGGTGCTGGTCGAGGACGTCCTCAGCGGTAAGGTCCGCGCGGCACAGAAAGCGATCGACGAGTATTATGGACTCCAGTGACATGACCAGCGCGGATCCACCTCGGACGAGCGCTATGAACAGGAGCACAGGCGATGACACGATCGGTGCCCTGGACGTCGGCGGACCTGGAGCTGTTCCCTGACGACGGCAAGCGCTACGAGATTGTCGATGGAGAGTTGTTCGTGTCGAAGCAATCGGACTGGAACCACCAGTTGATCTGCCTTCGACTAGGCGCAGCTCTCGATCATTGGTCCAGTGAGACCGTAGCTGGAGTAGCGAACGCCGCTCCGGGTATTCTCTTCGGCGATGAGGATGACGTCGCTCCGGACGTCGTCTGGATCAGCCGGGAGCGCCTCTCGAGTGTCCTTGCCGAGGATGGCAAGCTGCACGGAGCACCCGACCTCGTCGTCGAGGTGCTGTCGCCCGGGCCCGTGAACGAGCGTCGGGACCGCGAGGCGAAGCTGAAGCTTTACTCTCAGCGGGGAGGCCGGGAATACTGGATCGTCGACTGGCGTCAGCGCAAGCTCGAAGTCTACCGGCGCCAGGAAGCGGCCTTGCAGCTCATCGCCACGCTTTACGAATGGGATACGCTGTCGTCGCCGCTCCTGGCCGGCTTTTCGTGCCCACTCTGGTCGCTCTTTGCCGCCATTCCCAGTAGCTGAGCAATGCGCAGTCCGCGAGTGCCGTCGTCCTGGCACGCCCTGGCGTCGCGGATTGCGCGTTGCGCTCGGCGTCCTCGTGCGATGATCCAGCAAAGAACTAGGCAAAATAGCCCGGCACGTGCTTCCTGACGGCGATGGCGCGAATCGCGTCTGCGAGTGCGCGAATCGCGACCTCGTTGATCCGATCGGTCGGCACGATCAGATCGGCGTAGCGCCGCGTGGCGGCGGTGTAGATGGGATAATTCGGCTTCACGTCGCGCCGATACCAGGAGATCACGCCTTCGAGCGTCGCCCCGCGCTCGGTGATGTCGCGATGTACCCGCCGCAAGACGCGCTCGTCATCGTCGACCTCGGTGTAGAGGCGCAGGTCGGCGAGAGCGCGGCAGCGCTCGTCCCAGAGAGCAAAGAGGCCCTCGACCAGAACCAGGCCAGCCGGGCCGACCACGCGTGGCGGGTCGCCGCGCTGGTGGGGACGTGTCCCCGGAGCCGGCTCGACAATGGAGCGCCCGGCGCAGAGAGCTTCGAGCGCATCGTGGAAGGCAGTCCAGTGCAGCGCATTCGAGCTGTTCGCGGTGCGAACCTTCTCGCGCTCCTCTGGCGTGTACTCCGCGAAATCGCGAAAGTAACGATCCTGCCCGAGGATCACCGGCTGCAGATCGGCGAGCACGTCCGCTAGCGCCCGCGCCAGGGTACTCTTCCCGGTCGCTGATCCCCCCGCGATGGCGACGACGACCGGGCGAGGAGCTGGTGGGCCATCAGGTGTTTGCTGCTGGATGGTCGGATCGGGCTGACGTGTGCCCGCGCTCGACGGACTGTCCGTGCTCGCCAACCGATTCTCCTTCCGTCGAAGACCGATCCCGGCACGGTCGTGCTCCGATAGGCCGGCCGGCGGATCAGGTGCCTTCATCCATCCCGTGGGCGAGATGGGTATCTGTAACCTGCATCCACGAGCGCCGTGGGAGGCACGCGCACCCGGCATCCCATCCTCGACGCCCCCTGCCCCGGGCAATCGTGCAGTGCTTCGACCGATCAACCGCGTGGCGACCGTGAGAATAGTGCGGATCGGTGCGAATGTCAAACGAGGCCGATGCGTCGCGAGGAGCCGCGTGTGTCCAACGCGTGCATCGAGGCCAGGACGTCGCACCGCACGCGGTAGTAATGTACGTTCGATTATTGACAGACACGACCGTTTTGATATACTGGCGCAAACTTCCGAGGTGCGTGGCTACAGGCCAGATCCGCTCCCCGCGGAGCTCCGTGGTCCGGGAATTCGCTCAGCAGGAGGAATGGTGGCGACTCGATCGATTGCCCGACCGGTTGCCGGTCCCAGACGAGGGTCGCTGGCGCGGTCGGAAGCAAGGTGGTTTTACTTCTTTATCTCCCCTTGGATCGTCGGTTTCCTCGTGTTCACTGCTTTCCCGATCATGGCGTCCTCGTACTTGAGTCTGACCCATAACGATCCAGTCAATTGGCCGCCGAAGTGGGTCGGGCTCGCGAACTACGATCTGATGATTCACGATAAGCTGTTCTGGAAGTCTCTTCTGGTTACTGGCTACTACATGGCGCTCGAGGTGCCGCTGAGCATCATCTTTGCCATCATCGTCGCCTTGCTGCTCAACCAGAAGATTCCTGGTCTCTCCGTGTGGCGGTCGATCTATTACCTGCCCGCGATCACGCCAGCCGTGGCAGTCGCACTGATGTGGGGCTGGGTCTTCCAGCCCTCGTTTGGCTTGCTCAATGGCACGCTTTGGTCCCTCTTCCACATCGTCGGACCGAAGTGGCTCATCCAGCCTGAGCTGGTGATCCCCACCTTCGTGATCATGGGACTGTGGCAGTTTGGCGGAGCGATGCTGATCTACCTGGCAGCAGTCCAAGCTGTTCCCACCGCGCTGTACGAGGCGGCAAAGATCGATGGTGCGAATGTCGTTCAACAGGCTCTCCACGTCACGATTCCCGCGATCACGCCGGTGATCTTCTTCAACCTGATCCTGGGGATCATCGGCGCCTCGCAGGTGTTCGTCCCCGCTTTCATCATTACCCAGGGCGGCCCGCAGTACGCCTCGTACTTCTACGTCTTCGGCATCTACCAGAATGCCTTCACCTACATCAGCAACATGGGGTATGCCGATGCGCTGTCGTGGGTTCTGTTCATTGTCATGCTGGTGTTGACGCTGCTGGCGTTCAAATCGTCACACTTCTGGGTCCACTATGAAGCGCCGGGTGAGGGGAAATAAGCAATGGAACTGAGTATCCCGCGACGACAGGAGCGCATCGGACTCCGCGAGGCATTGGGCCGTGAAAGCGTTCGCAGTGTCCTCTGGTCCGCATTTGTTACCCTGATCATCGCCCTCGGATCGCTGCTCCTGCTCTTTCCGATCGCCTTTATGATCACGACCTCGCTGAAAACCAGCGGGAGCGTATTCCTCCTGCCGATCCGATGGCTCCCCTACGTCGAGTTTACGCCCCGATGGGAAAACTTCCCCGAGGCACTCAATTTCATGAAATGGACGACCCTCTACCAGAACACACTGACGATCTCGATCAGCAACATGATCGGTGACACCGTCTCCGCGTGCTTCGTCGCATACGGGTTTGCCCGATTCCGCGCGCCAGGGCGCCAGGTCCTGTTCACGCTCGTACTTGCGACCTTGATGATCCCATACCAGGTCCGACTGGTGCCGGAGTATCTTGGCTTTGCCAAGCTCGGGGCGCTGACTGGTGGGCTCTGCGGGATCGACACGTTCTGTCCGCTTATGCTGCCGCCCTGGTTCGGCAGCGCATTCAATATCTTTTTGCTGCGCCAATTTCTGATGAGCATTCCAATGGAGATGGACGAGGCCGCGAAGATCGATGGGGCCGGTCCCTTCCGAATCCTCAAGGACGTTCTGCTGCCGCAGATCCGGCCTGCTCTAGCCGCGGTCGCGATCGGGTCGTTTACCTTCAACTGGAGCGACTTTCTCCGCCCACTGATCTACCTGAATACAACCGAGAAGCGGACGGCCGCGGTCGGCCTCTCGTACTTCCAGGCCACGTACGGGGGCACACCCTACAACCTCTTGATGGCGGCGGCGCTGGTCATGGTGATTCCTGTTCTTCTGCTCTTCTTCTTTGCACAGCGCTACTTTATCCAGGGCATCGTCGTGAGCGGTGTCAAAGGATAGCCGTGCGGTACGTGACCGCGAACCGCGGGAGGTCCGCTTTGAGGACTCGATGACAGAGCACGAAGGAGGGTGAGCAGCACCAGAGGAACTTGCCGGCACGTTCTGGCGCCATGAGGGCTTGTCACTCGCGTGCGCTTGCGACGAGGACAATGGCCCGCTTCTCGTAGCTCGACCCGAGAAATCTTTGGAAAGGAAGGACAGCGGTCTGATGCCTCGAATGTATCTCTCTCGACGCGGCTTCATTGCTGGTCTTGGTGTGAGTGTGGCTGGCGTTGCCCTGGCTGCCTGCAGTGGAGGACAGGCTCCGGCTGCGCAACCGACGACGGCTCCTGCACAATCCCAGGCTCCGGCTCAAGCGGCACCAACGCCGACATCTGCGGCGGCAGCGGCTCCCGCTGCGGCCCCAACCACGGCAGCGGCAGCTCAGGCCGCTCCCAGTGGAGGGAAATCGGTCTCCGGGACCGTGACCTGGCTCGTGCGCACGACCGTCGAGGAGAATAACGGCCAGGCGCAGGTGTTCGAGCCATTGATCAAACAGCAGCTCCCGAATGTCAAGGTCAATCGGGTGATCATCCCGCAGGATCAGTATATCCCGAAGATCAACTCGATGGCGGCGGCGAACGATAGCCTTGAGATCTGGGGTTTTGGTGGCAACTACTACGACTACTGGGCGCGTAACATGCCGCAGAACCTCGATGGCTACATCGCCAGCGATAAGTGGGATATCAAGAACTATTTCCTGCCCGGCCTGTCTGATATCTACAACATCCACGGCCACCAGTATGGCCTACCGCAGCTAACCTGCTACGGGTCGAACCTGGTCTACAACAAGGATCTCTTCGACGCGGCCGGGATCAAATACCCGACGACCGACTGGGACGATAAGTCCTGGAACATGGAGGCGATGCTTGAGATCGCCCAGAAGCTGACCAAGAATTACGGCACGCCGGACGCGACCTACGGTGTCAGCATGTCGCTCTGGGACCGGATGACCAGCCTGTCGTACCTGTGGGGCGGCGACTCTTGGGTTCCCGAGCACTACACCCAGTTCATCGCTCAGAAGACGAACTTCAACTCGAAGGAAAACATCGACGGCCACCAGTTCCGCCAGGATCTGATCTACAAATACAAGGTGCACCCCGATCCTGCGGTGGATCAGGGTCTCAATCAGTTCGCCAACCCGTTTAAGACCGGCAAGATCGCGATGGTCATGGATGGTGGCTGGCAGTACTGGACAACCTCGGATATCACCGAATTCAAGGTTGGCGTCGCACCGGTTCCGTGGCAGAAGACGAACAAGACGATCATCTTCGATGACTTCTGGATCATGGGGCGCTGGGCAAAGAACAAGGACGCTGCCTGGGCAGTCATGCGCGTGCTGACCAGCGTCGAGGCCACTACCAAGTACTCGCTGCTGAGTGGTACGCCGCCGACCCCGCGCGAGTCGACGGAAGCCTGGGCGAAAGGCCGCGCACAGTTCTTCGGACTTCCCCTCGACCAGTTCACGAAGATGCTCTCACAGTCCATCGAGAAGTCGCGTATCCAGGAGTCGCCGGATCACCTCTTTCTCCAGCATCCGAAGATTGACACGACCTACACCAACGAGATCGCTGCGCTGTGGAATCACCCCGACGCGACAGCCGAGAAGGTCATGCCCGCGGTCACCAAAGCGCTAGATCAGACCGTCCTGGATATCTATAACCAGTTCAAGGACTCGATGCCGAAGGATTAGGTGGGCGTCCAGCCGCCTGGATTCGGTCGAGCAGGTCGCCAGTCCGAATTGCGACCTGCTCGACTTTTGTCGCGCGCGTTTGAGCTATCTTCGATGAGTGCTTCGCTTCCTTTTGCTGCCCTTGATCAGATTGCTGCCGGTTTGGACCGAACCGTCGACGAGTGGTTCGCGCGTGCGCGCGCGACTGGCCGTCCGGAAGATCGGCCCGCCTGCCGACGTGGCTGCGCGTTCTGCTGTCACCAGCTGGTCCCGCTCACAACGCTCGAGGCGCAGCGTATCGGCGCTTATCTCAGCACCTTGCCGCGGCATCAGCGCCGTCAGATTGGCGCCTCTCTCGAGAGGCACCTTGACCGGTTCTCGCAGTGGGTCAAGGACCGTCCAGCCGGCGACGTGCGCGACCGGGCAGTAAACCTCGACTACCTCCGGCAGCGCATCCCCTGCCCGTTCCTCGGACCGGAAAGCGAGTGCCGGATCTACCCGGTTCGGCCATTGCTCTGCCGCGGGCACCACGCGCTTGAGACGAGCGCACGCTGTCAGACTGCCGAGACGCAAATTCGGACGATTCCCGCGGTCGATGCCGCGACGACAGCCGCCATGCGCCAGGCGCAGGTGCTGGTCGAGCAGCTCCATCTCCCTGGAGGGGGCGGCCTCATTAGCTCGTTCGTTCCTATGTTTCGAGTGGCCCTGGGGCGAGACAGCACGAGGGCCGGAGCTCAACGCAGGTAGGACGCGAGCGAGATCACGCCGACGCGCCCTGTCGTCGGCGTGTGACCGTTCGCGCGAGCTTCCCGGGAAGGGAGTCAGAGCTCGTCGCGGACATCTCTCCGTTGATTTTGTCTTAATCGCCGATTCGACTGGCGCGGGCTGTCCTTTCAGCCCTGACGATACCCCGCAGAGATGGCGCGCAGCCTAAAAATGTGCTCAGGGTCGTCGAATTCTTGTCGGTCCTGCTCTTTGACTTGCAATCAGCCCACAGACGATCAGCAAGCCGCCAGCGACAAGTCCGCCGCTCAGCGGCTCGCCCAGCGCAATGGCCGAGAGGACGACGCTGATTGGCGGAATAAGATACTGGAAGGCTGCTGCCTGGGCAGCTGGCAGGTGCTGGAGCGCATAGAACCACAGGGTGAAATTGATCGCGGTGCAGCCAACGCCGACGTACAGGAGTAGGAGCTTGACGCCGATCGGCGCGCTCAGGATCGGGGTCAGCCCGCCGTCGAGAGCCGCGAGGACGCCGAGCAGCGGAATTGCTGCCCCGCTTGCCAGCGCAGAGACCGCGATTGGGTCGCCGCCGAGCATAACCCGGCGGCCGACGATCGTGCTAGTGGCAATGATCCAGCTTCCGGCGAGTGCGAAGACGATGCCAAGGACGTTGAGCGACGGCGGGATCGCGAGTGATCCGCTCAAGATATCGGGGAAGAAGACGAGGGTCACGCCGATGCACGCCGCGACACTACCCGCTACCAGCACGATCGGCCGACGGGGCGGTGCGATGAACGCTGCCCCGACTGCCAGCCAGAGCGGGCTGGTGTTATTGAGCAGACCGATGATCGAAGCGGGAGCAAGGCCCAGGGCGAGCATCGCGAGTAGCGAGCTTCCGAAAAAGCTTGTCGCGGTAATGCCGAGGATGCCCGGCCAACGCTCTCGCAGGTGCACGCGGAATGCGTCCACACCGCCGCGTGCCACGACCAGCGATCCCATCGTCAGACAGGCAAGCGCGGCGCGGCAGAGAGCGACCTGCAGTGGTCCAACGGCGGCAATTGCTGGCTTGCCTGCCGGGTAGAGCGATCCCCAGAGAATCGAGGCGACGACCGCGGCCAGATAGCTGCGCCAGGGATGACCAGCGATGGCTCGCCGCTCGGGGAGCGTTTCGATCATGCGTGAAGGAGTGCCTGCGCAGTGTCCCAGGCCGAGGGGTTCACCAAGCCGGCAGGGCGCTCGCCCTTCACGTAGGCGACGAGACTTTCGATGGCCTGCCGCCGCTGCCGCGGCGGAGTGGCGTTGGACGTGCCGGCCAGGTGCGGCGTCACGATCACGTTCTCCATGTGGAGGAGTGGATTGGCCGGATCCGGCGGCTCCTGCTCGAGGACGTCGAGCCCTGCTGCGGCGATCCAGCCGTCCTGGAGCGCACGGACCAGCGCCGGCTCATCGACGACCTTCCCCCGGGCCGTGTTCACGAAGATCGCCGATGGCTTCATCAATCGAAACTGTGCCTCACCGACCGCATGGTAGGTCTTCGGATTGAGGGGTAGATGGCAGGAGATGTAATCCGAACGGCGGAGGACATCGTCGAGGCCGAGAAGCTCGACGTTCAGCGCCCGGGCAACCGACGGGTCGACGAATGGATCGTAGGCGACGACGTTGAGGTTGAAGATCTGGGCACGACGACCGGTCTCGCGAGCGATGTTGCCGAAGCCAAGGAGACCGAGGGTCTCTCCGGCGATCGGTCCGATCGGCAGCAGCCCGCGGGGATTCCAGATCCCCGCGCGCACCTGTGCCCGGGCGGTGACGAGCTTGCGATTCAAGGCGAGAATGAGGGCAAGAGCGTGATTGACGACTTCGTCGATACACTGGAACGGGAGGTTGATGACCACGATCCCGTGCTCGGTCGCGGCGTCGACGTCGATGACGTCGTAGCCGGTACTGGGCTGAACGATGGCGCGACACCGCTCCATCTGGCTCAAGACGCTAGCGTCAAACCGTGTGTAGGCCCGATTGAGCACGACGTCGACGTCGCGGAGGCCGTCGATCAGACTGGCCTGGTCGGTAATCTGAAAGACCTTGAGCTTTGCGCCGATTGCCTCGAGCGCAGTGCGCTCGTCGGAGACGTCGGTATCGAGAGTCCGAACGGCAATGCCAACCGTGACGGGGCGAGGGCTCATCGGTGATGTCCTCCAAGGATGGTGGTAGCTTGTGGTGGGACAATCATACTCGACCACGCCGATTGCGGGAAGATGGACCTGGCGCGACTGCCGATCGTGGGCACGAAGGTGGCTCCCAAAGAGATCTCGGGCACGCGGGCCCGGCGGGCTCCCGGTTACGATTTTGACGGTGTCGCAGGCGCGTGACGCGCGGTGGATCGATGCCGGGGAGCTGGCCGGTCAGCCACCCCGAGAGGGATAGAGGCGCAACGTGAGGGCCACCTGATGCTTCCGCGTCTCCTCTTGCTCTATCATGGCCGAGACACGTTGTTGTAGGGGAGGCGACGATGAGGGCAACGGTGCGAGTGGATGTCGAGCGGGTCGTCGGGACGATCGATCCGAAAATCTACGGAAACTTCGCAGAGCATCTCGGCCGGTGTATCTATGGAGGAATCTACGACCCGGGATCGCCGCTGAGCGATGAGCGTGGCTTTCGGACCGACGTAGCGGAGATGGTGCGCCGTCTGCGGGTCTCGATCCTCCGTTGGCCCGGAGGGAACTTCGTCTCTGGCTACCACTGGCTTGATGGCGTCGGACCACGCGAAAGTCGTCCGCACCGACATGACCTGGCCTGGCACGCGATCGAGACGAATCAGTTCGGGACCGACGAGTTTCTCGAGTACTGCCACCTGATCGGCGCCGCGCCGTACATCTGCCTGAACCTTGGCACTGGCACGATCGACGAGGCCGCGGCGTGGGTGGCCTACTGCAACTGCGACGACTCGACGTACTACGCGCAGCTTCGGCGCAAAAATGGGCATCCGGAGCCGTACCGGGTAATGTACTGGGGGCTGGGAAACGAGCTCTACGGTGATTGGCAGATCGGGCACAAGACCGCCGAGGAGTATGCACGGCTCGCCGAGGAGACGGCGAAGGTACTCCGCTGGACGGATCCATCAATTCGTCTCGTCGCCTGTGGGGCGCAGCGGGTCGACTGGGACTGGGAGGTCCTTCGTCGAACTGCCCGGCACGTGGACTTTATCTCGGCGCACTTCTACTTCGGACCCCAGCCGGGAGAGGACGCGACCTTGTCGCTCCTCGCCGCGCCGTATGCTGCGGGGGAGTATCTGGACATCCTGGCAGGGCTGATCAGCGGAATCCGCCGCGAGCAGAAGATCGAGCGGGAGATTGCCATCGCCGTGGACGAATGGAACTGCTGGTATCGTCAGCGTAGACCGCCGCTGGAAGAGCAGTACAACCTCGTCGATGCGATCTGCGTCGCGACGTTCCTCAACCTGCTCCGTCGACGCGCGGGAACGATCAAGATCGCCAACCTCGCGCAGCTCGTAAACGTCATCGCACCGATCTTCACTCGTCCCGACGGACTCTTCCTCCAGACGATCTACTGGCCTCTTCTGGCAGCGGTCCGTTATAGCGGTCCGTTCCTGGTGCGGTGCGATACCGAAAGCGATGGCTTCACCACGTCGCGGGTGGTGGCTGGCTCGGTCCCCTACGTCGATGCGTTGGCGACGTTGGATCCGGACACGCGCAAGCTCTACGTCTCGGTGGTCAATCTGCACCCTCGCGAGGGGATCGATGTCGCGGTACGTATTCACGAGGCTCGAATCCGGGGACAGATCCAGGCACACGTCATGACGGCTGATCGGCCGGATCTAGCTAACTCGTTTGAGAACCCGGACGCGATTCGGCTGATGCTCAGAAACGTGCCCGAGCCGAAAGACGACGTCGTCTGGGAGGCGCCTCCGCTCTCGGCGGCAGTCCTCGAGGTGCCGGTGGGGCGCTGAGCGGGCATCCGGAGTGGGTATTCGGCGCATCTCGCCGAAATTTGCGCCGATCTTGCGTTAGTGTATAATCGGCGACAGCCGGTGATCCCCATAACCCCCGCAAAGGGTCAGCCTCGTGGCCATGGCACACCCCGGTATTCGGCACGGGGTGGAGCAAATGGAGGTGCTTCGAGAATGGCTGCCGCAACCGCCAGGCCGATGCTTTCGGAGAGGAGCCTATGGCGGCGAGCGCTCGGCCGGGATTGGAAGCTAGGCTGGGTTTTGCTCGTACCAATTCTTGCCGTGCTGCTTGGTCTGATCGCCTATCCGTTCTTCCTCTCGATCTACCTCAGCTTCACGGATAAGATGATCGGTCGGCCGGCGACGTTCGTGGGCCTCGAGAACTACCGCGACGTTCTCTTCGGTGCCGAGTTCGGCCCGGTCTTCTGGAAGTCTGTCGTCAACACGGTCTTGTACACGGCGACCGCGGTCGCCTGCAAGGCAGTCATCGGAATGGGGATGGCCCTGTTTCTCCACCAGGAGTTTCGCGGTCGCGAAGTCATGCGGGCGCTGTGCTTCCTACCGTGGGCGATTCCCTCGCTGATTGTCGGCCTGAGCTGGCAGTGGATTCTCAATGGGACCCAGGCCGGCATGCTCAATCTGCTGCTGATCGACCTCGGGTTGTCGAATACGC
>CADDYW010000037.1 GCA_902810745.1 Chloroflexota bacterium
TTGGTGCCGTCCTTGCGGTCGCCGGTCTCGTCGATCACGAGGACCCCACCGTCGTGGGACTGAGACGGGGGATCGGCGCGGAGCAATTCCAGGCGTCGGGCGTTGATCGCCTCGGCGTCCCAGGGCGGTGAGGGTCTTGTTGCGCTCCCGGGGCAGGAGCACCCCCTGCAGGGACGTGCGGAACCCACGCCGCTGGGCCAGCGTCTCAAAGAGGTCGTCGAACTGCGCCGCATCATCCTCGAGCGGGCCGGGAGCCGGCGGGCAGGCCAGGCGTCGGGTCATCGTGTCACCTCCGACGGCCTGCTACAGCATCATCCATTCCCCCGTCAACAAACTACCGATAACCGGAGTAGCGACGACGATCAAGACCCGGCTCCCTGGACCCGCAGGCCACACCGATTGGGAGACCTCGCCCCGTTCCGACTCGCGGCGCACGACCCATCAGCCACCCGTCCCCATCTCCCTCTGTCAATGAGTTAGGGTGAGGGACCTGGCTGAACCCAGTATGTGTGGCCCGATCCCTCACCCTACCCTTCGTCGGAACGAACGCGTTCGCGAAGAGCCCCGCCCGACGATCAGTCAGCTCGGCCGTCTCGGGAATCGCTGTCGACGATTACTCCTCACCCCGAAACCATCTTACTGCCGCTTCAGGTTCACCAGCTCCTGAAGGATCTCGTCGGAGGTAGTGATCACCCGGCTCGACGCCTGGAATCCGCGCTCTGCAGTGATCATGTTGGTGAATTCCTGGCCGAGGTCGACGTTAGACATCTCGAGATATCCGCTGCTGATCTGTCCTCGACTCCCGCGCCCCGGCACGCCGATGACCGGCGTCCCGGAGTTCGGAGAGGTCGTGAAGGTGTTCCCACCCTGACGCAGCAGCCCCTGGGGATTCGCGAACGAGGCCAGGGCAACCTGTCCGAGAAGCTTTTTGAGCCCGTTGGAGTACGCTCCCGTCACCTCGCCGTTCGCGCCGATGCTGAAGCCGGTGAGCGAGCCCGGCGCCAGCCCGTCCGACGGCCCATCGACCGAGCTGGATGCCGCCACCTGGGTGAGATTCGCGAAGGAGACGTTCACCGACTGCGGTGAGGTGGCGCCATTCCCCAGGGTCAGCGAGATCGTGCCATCCGGCGCGGTGCCATTCGTATCGGTGAAGGCGCCGGTCGCCGGATCGAAGCTAAGCGAGCCACTACCCGAGACGCTGACGCCGCTTTCAGTTGTGCTGACCGACCACGACCAGGTGTTGCTCGCGTTGTTTGTCTTGGTGAAAGTCACCGTGACCTGGTGCGCCTGGCCGAGCGTATCGTAGAGGGTCACCGTCGTCTGTACCGACTTGTCGCTGGCGTTCGCCGCGGCTGCGTCCAGGCGCTGGTCCAGATTTCCTTTGAAGGTGACCTGCGTCGATGCCTGCCCGACCATCTGGTCGCCGACCGGAATGGTGATCGGCTGGAGCGGCTGCGCGGGATCGATCAGGCCGGTCGTCGGATCGGGTAGCCAGCCGAGCACCTCCAGGCCGTTGGCGTTTGCCAGCACGCCGTTTGGTCCCAGGGAGAATCCTCCATCGCGCGTGTAGACGCGGCCCCCCTGGCCGTTGGCGAGGATGAAGAACCCGTCGCCTTGAATCGCGAGGTCGGTCGGCGACTCGGTCGCCTGCAGGTTCCCCTGCGCCATGCTCATCCCAATCGAGGCGACCTGCACGCCCAATCCGACCTGCGCCGGGTTGATCCCGCCGCGCTGCTGATCGGGAGCGGATCCATCGCGCACGGTCTGGCTCAGGAGATCCTCGAACGTGAGATGCGCGGCCTTGAAGCCGGTCGTATTGACATTCGAGATGTTGTTGCCGACGACGTCCATGAACGTCTGATTGCTGCGCAGACCTGAGATAGCCGAGAAAAGCGACCGCAACATGCTTTTATCCTCCGTTTGTGTTGGTTGCTTGAACTTCCTGGACGTCCGAGAGGTGAACCGTCGCGATGCCCAGATCGAGGAGGACGTCGCCTCCCTGGAGCTGTACCCCCTTTACCGTCCCGGTGATCGTGCCCCCGTCGGCGCCGGTCGCCGTCACGGTGCGCCCCAGCAGGCTCATCGCGTGGTCGAGGAGCTGCGCGCCGAGCGAGGTCTCGAGTGTACTCTGGATCTGCTGAAGCGTTTCGAGGGTCGAGAACTGGGCAAGCTGGGTGATGAACTGCGTATCGTCCATCGGTTTAAGCGGATCCTGGTTCTTAAGCTGGGCGACCAGGAGCTGCAAGAACTGCTGCTTCCCGAGCTGCGAGCTGCGCGGGAGCGGAGCCGGGGTCGCGAGCGTCGTGCTGGCGACCGGTGCTGTTCCCACCGGGAACCTCCTACAGAAGAAAGTCGATGTATCGACCGCCACCGATCCGGACCGGGCGCGGGGGATCGGCAGGCGCACGATCTGGCGCCAGGTTTGCGCTCCGGGGCGACGAGGGGCTTGCCTGTGCGGCGAAAGGACGCGGATCGGGCTGGCCGGAGGGGTCGCCGGCGGTCTGGGCGGTGGCCAGGCCAACCGACAATCCCTCCGGGGTCAGTCCCTGGGCGCGCAGCGCGCTTTCGAGCTTGCCCAGGCTGCTCGCGAGCGCGTCTCCCACCTCCGGCTCGTCGACCTGGAAGTGCAGACGGATTCGCTTGCCGTCGCCCGCGACCACGCGCAGCACAACGTTCCCCAGAAGCGGCGGATCAAGCCGGATCACCACGGTCGTCCCGAGCGTCAAGGGCTGGGCGGCAATCTGCTGAAGCACCTGGGCCGGCACCAGCCCCGACACGTCCGCTGCCTCGCTCGGACTCGGGGGCGAATCGGCCGTGGCCGTCGGACCTGCCAGCGCCGCGCCAACGTTAGTGCCATCGTCGCCACGCGTTCCACGCCCGTCGGCTGCTCGCCCGTGACCGGGCGTCGGGTCCAGGTCGTCGCGCGCGCTGATCGCCGGATTCGCCGGGACATCGACGGCCGGGGTGCTCTGCTGCGCGGTTTGACCGGGCGCCTTCTGCTCCACGACGTCCGGATCCTTGCTGGCCAATCCGTGGACCGGACGTGGTATCGAAACGCCGGGTACACGGCCCGGCAGGCCGGACGGCGTGGGCGTGGGCCCGGAGACGTCAGTCGCCGCCTCCAGAACGCTCGAGCCCTGGTGGTGATTAGTCGACGAGACTGGTTTCACCGTGAGCCCCGGCTGCCCCGTCCCGCGGCCCGATTCCGTCGCCAGGACCCTGGCCGGGCCTGGCACGGAAGCACTGTCCGCCGGCCCCGGCGCGGGTGGATGACGCCGGGCCATGGCCGGAGCAGCTGAGTGTACCGTTGCCGCCGGCCACGCACCTGGCGTCTCGTGAGACGCCACCCGAGGCGCGAGCGCTCGTCCCGTCTCGGCCCCGGACGCTGCTGGTTCGCTCGAACTATCCCCCGGCGGGTGCGGCTCTCCGCGATCGGGCTCCGTGACTTCGCTGCCGGGGCGCGGAACGTCCGGTCGCGGGCCACCACGGCTCGTCTGCCGTGGCGCCTCAACCGGAAGATCGGCAGGCCTGGCGTCGAGCCTCGTCACCAAGACGACCGGTCCTGACGACTGGGAGCCGGTCACGGGCGGTACGGCGTCGCCGCCTCGGCCACCGTCGGCCGGTGGAGATTCTTTGCCGGCCTCCGGCGTCCCGGCGTGCGCTACGGCCTGCTGCAGGGCCCGTAGCACGATCGCGAAGGGGAGGACCAGTGCTGCCTCCAGCACGTGGCCGCCGGAGGAGGCATCGTCCTTGTCGCCGGGACGGTCCTTTCCGGTCGGCCGACCGATGGGGATCGACGGGGAGTCGGTCGGCAGAGCCGACTGCGTGGGCGACGCGGGGATCATGCATCCACCTCCTGCGTTTGAGTCTGAGCCTGAGATTGAAACAACAGGGCCAGGGACGTGGGCGATCCGTCCGGTCGGTAGAGAGCATCCGCGCTCCAGGCGTGGTCGTGCCCTCCCCCGGCTTCGTTCGCCAGGACCCACTGGGTCTGGGCGAAGAAATACGGCTCCCGGTGGGACAGGTAATCGAAGGCAGCGGAGGCGATCGCGTCGCGACGCGCCTCGTCTACCGCCGGATACCGCGGGTCGACGCGATCGCCCAGACGCGGTCCGCCTTCGGTGCTGATGATCGGTAAGCTGCGGCCGAGCTCTTCACGTGCCACCTGATCGTACCAGCGAAACTTCAGAAAACCGTTGCTATCGTCCTGATAGCTGATCGGGCGGTTGAACGTATAGTTGTGAACGCTGATCCAGGCATGGTCCAGCAGGTCGGCCGCTCCACGACGCCGAATCTCATCCAGCGTCGACCGGAGGAACGCCACGTCATCCACGGGGGCGCCCGGCGCGAGTGCTCCCAGGCCGGGAAGCCCGCCGCTCGCGAGAATTGCCCGGGCGGCGGGAATCCAGCGGTCGACATAAGATGTGACCGATGCCTGGCCGTCGGGGTTCTCATCCGGGAGGTTGGGCTCGTTGTAGGGCTGGAAGTAGTGGACGCCCAGGCTCACGTAATGGCGGACCATCGCCGTCAGATCCCCCGTGATCGGGCTGCCGTGCGGAGTGTAGATCCGCATGACTGGCTCGATCTGGTTCTGGACGAGCTGCCGCACCAGATAGTCGTTGTCGCCGATCCGGGTTCCGTCGTTCAGGATAACCATCCAGCTCGCGCCCATCTTCTTCGCTTCGGCCACGAACCGATCGACGATGGCCGGATCCGAGTGAAGCGTCGGAATCCAGTGGAACCCCCGTCCGGTGTCGCCCACTGGCCGTGGATAGTCGTCCAGTCGCCAGGGCGCACTCGTCGCGGGATGGCCTACGAGACCCTCCAGCCCCGAGATGATCCGCGATGGGGTGACCGACGACAGCGGATCGGGGAGACTCGGGAGCGAGATCGATGGCGGCACGAGAGCCAGCGGAGGTTTGGCGGGCGCGAGCATCTCCGGTCGCGCCTCCTCCCGTGCCAGGGGCGCGACGGGCGGTAGCGTCGACGCGGCCGGGCCAGGTGCCACCGGTCGTCCGGTCGACCTGGATGCCGCCAGGGACGAGACGACGGCCTCGAACCGACCGGTCGCGCTCCGCTCGTGAACGAGCAGCGAACGAACCAACTCCGCCAGGAAGGAGCGGTCCGACGGCCGCGGGCTGGCGCTGGCTGTGCTGATGGGCTCCGGCTCGACGAAGCTTGCCCGGCCGAGGGATTCCGGCCCGTTCATCAGCCTCTCCCGTCCGTGATAACGGATCGATAAAGGGCGATCCGCTCGCTGAGCGCCTGCGCCACGGCGTTGTAGCGCATGGTCGTGTCGGTCATCGCCAGCAGCTCTTGATCGAGGTCGACTGAGTTTCCATCCATCGTTCCACTGCGCGTCGAATCGGTTTCGACGACCGCCCGCGCCCGGCTCAGCAGGCTGGTATCGTCCGACGCCTCCCGAATCGCCCGGCGAAGCTGATCCTCGAATCGAACTCTCCTCGCCTTGTACCCCGGGGTGTCGGCATTGGCGATGTTGTCGGCAACCCACGTCTGGCGGACGTTCAGCCCGCGAAGGGCCGCCTGCAGAATGCTGGTAACCGAGTAGCTCACGATGCTCCATCTCCTGCCGGGTAGCTGGCCGGGCCCGCGTAGGCGGCCATCACCCGGCGCACGTAGATCTGGGTCTCCGGGAACGGCGGAACTCGCCCACCGGCCGCGTCGACGGCGCCCGGCCCGGCGTTATAGGCGGCGAGCGCCAGGGTGACGTTCCCCCCGTAGCGATCGAGCAGCAGCCGAAGGTAGCGTGCCCCGCCAACGAGGTTCTGCCACGGATCGAAGGAATCGGTGACGCCCAACGCACGCGCCGTCTCGTCCATGAGCTGGGTCAGCCCCTTCGCGCCCGCTCGGGAGACGGCTCGTGGCTGAAATCCCGACTCGACCCGGGTAACCGCCGCGAGTAGGGCCGGGGGAATTCGCTCCTGGCGCGCCGCGGCGACGATCAGCGCCTGGATTCCACCGGGCGGCGGCGATCCGATGCTGCTCGTCGCGGCGCGCTCCGCTGGCAGGTGCGCCGCGATCGTTCCGGTGAGGCGCTCCAGGGCGCGCGATAGCTCGCGCAGGAAGGTGGCCGTCTCCGACCGGGCGACGACTGGCGGCGTCAGGTCAATCGGTTGGGTTTCGGGAAGCCCGATCGCCCTCACGGTGTCCTCCCACCACGATTCCGACGCCTTCGCTCGGCCCGCTGCGCAGCGACCTCGTCGAGCTGACGCTGCTCGACACGCCGTTCATCCTGGCGGGCAGCCGCTTCCAGCCGCTCCCTCAGCCGCGTCAGGGCGTCGACGGCCTGGTGCCGCTCGGCCACTACTGTCCTGGCGCGCGCAAGCTGTCCTTGCACCTGTCCCACCTGCTGCTGGATCACGAGCGCCTCCCGTTCGAGGACCTCGAGGTACCGCGATGCCAGCCACAGATCCGCGGCATCGAGCTCTCCCGATGGCGCGGTCCGGGCGAAGGTGGCATCCCGCTCGCGCACGATCGCCTTCAGGCGGTGCTCGAGCTGATTTGCCTCGGTCTCGATCTGCGACATCCTCTGAAGCGCCTCCGTCAGCTGAGACTCCCGGAGCGCGAGGACCGAGGCAAGGCGGAACGGCACGTGGGGCATGATTTACTCCTCCAGCAGAGCGGCCAGGCCGGCGAGGGTCGTCTCGAAAGACGCGACCTCGTCGGGCTCCTGGCGCAAGAAGTCGGTGATTTTCGGGAGCAGCCGAATTGCTCGATCGACATCTGGCTGCGCCCCCGGCGTGTAGGCGCCGACGGCGATCAGATCACGCATCCGACGGTACGTCGCGAGCACCTCGAGAAGCCGGGCGGCCTGCGCCCGGTGCTCCGGCCCCACAAGCTGGGCCATCAGGCGGCTGACGCTGGCGAGGACGTCGATCGCCGGAAAATGTCGCTCGTGGGCCAGGTCGCGGCTCAGCCAGATGTGACCGTCGAGGATGCTGCGCACCGTATCGGCGATCGGATCGGCGTGGTCGTCGCCCTCGACGAGGACGGTGTACAGGCCGGTGATGGCGCCGCGCGGACCGGTGCCGGCCCGCTCCAGGAGGCGCGGCAGGAGGCCGTAGACCGACGGCGTGTATCCCTTGGCAACCGGTGGCTCGCCTGCCGCCAGCCCCACCTCGCGCTGGGCCATGGCAAAGCGGGTCACCGAGTCCATGAGCAGCACGACGTGGCAGCCGCGATCGCGGAAGTCCTCGGCGATCGCGGTCGCGAGCCAGGCGGCCTTGATTCGTTGCAGCGCGGGTCGATCGGACGTCGCGGCGACGACCACGGTCCGGGCCAGTCCGCCCGGTCCGAGGTTGTGGTCGATGAACTCCTGAACCTCCCGGCCACGCTCGCCCACCAGCGCGATCACCACGACGTCCGCCGTGGCATGACGAGCGATCATCCCCAGCAAGGTCGACTTTCCGACGCCGCTCCCGGCAAAGATCCCCACCCGCTGGCCCTGTCCCAGGGTGAGCAAGCCGTCGATGGCGCGGGATCCGGTCACGAACACCCGGTCGATCGGTCGCCGCTCCATCGGTCCGGGGAGCGGCGTGTCGAGCGAACGCAGACGGTGGTAGCGAAGAGGGCTGCCGTGATCCAGTGGCCTGCCGAGCCCGTCGATCACACGGCCAAGCAACTCGTCGCCGACCGGAACCAGAAACGGACGCCCAGCCGGGATGACCACGCTCCCGGGTCGCACGCCGTTCACCTCGTCGTAGGGCATGAGGATCAGGTGACGATCCTGGAAGCCAACGACCTCGGCGGTGATTCGCGGGATGCTCTCACCGGGATAGATGAAGCACAGGCCGCCGAGAGGGAGCGAGATCCCCTCGACCTCGAGGCTCAGCCCGAGCGCCTTGACAACCCGCCCCTGAAAGCGGAATCCCGTGGACTGGCGCACGGCCTCGATCTGGGAGCGAAGGGTGATTAGGCTCACGGCGATCCTCCCAGTATCGGGAGAACCTGCATCCGCAGCTCGTCGAGGCGCGTCCGGGGCTGCGCGTCGACCAGGCCAGACAGGGTATCGATGACGCATCCTCCTGCTTGGACGTCCTCATCCGCGACGAGCTGCACCGGTGGCTGGTCCGTCGCCGGAGCGAGGGACGGCCACAGCGCCGCGACAAGATCATGGTCCGTCGGATGAACGCGCACGCGAACGACCGGCAGCGTGGCGGCCGCGGCGAGCGCGGCGCGGACGACGTCCACCACCACCTCCGGATGATCGGTGATCTCGCGCTCGACGACACGCCCGGCCACGGCCAGCGCCAGCTCGACCACCTCGGGCTCGAGCGCCAGAACCGTCGCGCGCACGTCGTGGACGGCGCCGTCGACGAGTTGGCGCAAGCGTTCAATCTGCGCGCGCAGCGCATCTTCGGCCTCCGCTCGTCCCCGCGCGTAGCCCGCCGCGTAGCCTGCCTCCGCGGCCTCCTTCCGTGCCTGCTCGAGCAGCGCCGCTGGGTCCGGTGGCGCCGGCTCCTCTGACGGCGGGGGCGGCTCGACCGGGCCAAAGGCGAGGAAGACGGCTGGACGGACTCCCTCCATCCCCCGAACGACCGGACTAGCCATCGGTATCCCCTCCCTCGCGCTCGACGATGATCTCTTCCTGCTCCTCGAGGCGGCGCACGACTGCCACGATACGCTGCTGGGCCTCGTGAATCTGGCGGGACCGAATCGGCCCCAGCAGGCTCATCTCCTCGCGCAGCATCTCCGCCGAGCGCTGCGACAGATTGCGGAAAATCTGCTCCTGCAGCTCGGGCGATGCGTTCTTCAAGGCGGCCGGCAGATCCTTGAGATCCACCTCGCGCAGAACGCGCTGCAAGGAGCGGTCGTCGAGCAGGCTCAGATCCTCGAAGGTGAACAGGAGACGGCGGACCTCGGTCGCCAGGTCGGCGTCGTGCTCCTCGAGTGCCTCGAGGATCGCCTTCTCGGTTCCCCGGTCAGCCTGGCTCAGCACCTTCGCCATGAACTCCGCTCCTCCCACGCGGGTGTAATCGGTGGTGAGCACGCCCCCCATGCGGTGCTGGAGGCTCGCCTCCACCGCGGCGACGACCTCCGGCGCGATCCGGTCCATTCCAGCCAGTCGAATGGCAACGTCAGCCCCGAGATCCTGGGGGAGCGACTTGAGAATCGTCGCGGCCAGAGGCGGGGGCAGGTGAGCGAGCACCAGTGCGATCGTCTGCGGATTTTCCTCGAGGAGGAACGTCGTGAGCTGGCCCGGATCGGTGTGACGCAGAAAATCGAAGGGACGGGGTCGGGCCCGCTCGGCCAGTCGGGTGAAGACCTCGCTCGCCCGCTCTTCGCCCAGCGCCTTGACGAGGAGCTCCCGCGCGTATTCGGCTCCGCCCATTGCCAGGTAATCCTGCGCGGCGGCGAGCTCGTAGAACTCCTCGATCACCTGGCTCGTCTGCTCTTCGCCCAGCGAGCCGATCTTCAAAACCTCGAGAACCACCTCCTCCACCTCGGATTGGCTCAGATGGCGCAGCACCTGGGATGAACGCTCCGGTCCCAGGGCGATCAGGACAGTCGCGGCCTTTCGCCGCCCGGTCAGGGTCGGAGTACTCACGGTCGGCCTCGCTTATCCTCGGAAACCCACGCGTGCAAGATCGCCGCGACGAGAGCCGGGTCGCGGTCGGCGATCGACGCGATCTGATCGCGTACGAACGCCCGTCGCAGGTCCTGCGGTGACGCGGGGGTCGCCGGCTCGGAGATTGGCGCGCTCGCCGGCGCGGCAACGGCGGGTACGGGCATCGTTCGAATTGGTCCCACGACGCGCGGCGACCGTCGCCGGAGCAGCAACAGACCCAGCACCAGGATCGCGAGGAGCGGGCCGACGACCAGTGCGGCGGTACGGGCGAGCTCGAACGTCTGCCACTGCTGGCGGAATGACCCGGCGGGCACCGCCGACGGCGTCCCCGAAAGCTCCTTCAGCGGCACCGGAACGACCGAGACGACGTCTCCGCGCTGCGCGTCGAAGCCGACCGCCCCCTGGACCATCGTGGTCAGCTTATCAATTGTCGCCGCGTCGGCGACGTTCGAGTCCACGGCAACGGCGACCGAGAGACGCTTCACCGCTCCCGGCGTGCGCTGCGTCTTCTCCACGGTCCGCGACAGCTCGTAGGTGCGGCTGGCCTCCGTATGCTCGCTGCTCGTTCCCTGCGGTGACGGTGTCGCCTGCTGGTAAGTCGGAACGTTGCTCGTCACACCGGGCACGCCGCCGACCGTTCCCGCTGACGTCTGGACGTCCCGCACGTCCTGACTCGTTCGCACCAGGGACTGCTGATCGTTCGGGTTATAGATCTCGCTGGTCGCCTCGGTGCGGCTCCAGTCCAGCTCGACACTCACCTGAGCGCTGGAATGCCCCGGTCCGACGACGCGATCGAGGAGGGTCTGGATGCGTGACTGCAGATCCTCCTCGACCGCGTGCTGCGCCGCGTATTGATCGCTCACCGCGCTCGGATCGTCGCCGGTCGCGTCGTCCGGCTTGTGGAGCAACCGCCCGTTGGTGTCGAGCAGCACGACCCCGGACGGCTTCATTCCTTCGACCGCCCCCACGACCAGGTTGACGATCGCCTGCGCCTGACTCTTGTCGATGGTTCGGCCCGGCTTCAGACCGATCATCACCGCCGCCGACGGATCGCGCTGCTGGCTGACGAAGACGCTCGGCTGCGGGATCGCCAGGTGGACGCGGGCGGACGCGACCGAGTCGATCTGCGAGATCGATCGCGCGAGCTCCCCTTCGAGGGCTCGCTGGTAATTTACCTGCTGGACAAAGTCGGAGAGACCGAAGGAAGGCTGGTTGAAAATTTCGTAGCCAACCTCGCCCCCCTGGAGAAGACCCGCCCCGGCAACGCGAATCCGCGCCTCCTCCACCATGCTGCTTGGCACCCGGATCGTGCCGTCCGCGTCGAGCTGATACGGGATCTGCAGCTCTCGCAGCTTGTCGACGACTGCGGCCGCGTCCTGCTCTTTCAGCCCGTGGAACGCAGCCTCGTAGGGGACCTGGCTGCTCAGGAAGGCCCACAGCCCGACCGTGCCGATCACTCCAAAGAAGATGATCACGAGGGCAAGCCGGCGGGTCGGGGGTAGCTGTTCCCAGGCATCCCGCGCACGGTTCAGCAGCGTGCTACCGGTATCCACGTCAACTACCACGGCGGCTACAGCTGCGTCCGCATGATGTCCTGGTAGGCCTCGATGACCTTGTCACGGACCTGCATGGCCAGCTTGAAGCTCAGAGATGTCTGCTCCATGGCAAGAATCGAATCGACTAGGTTGACGGTCTTCCCGGTAGCGAGGTCGATGGCCTGCGCGTCGGCGGTCTTCTGAAGGTCGCTCAGGCCTTGCACCGCCTTCCCGAGAACTGCCTCGAAGGAGGATCCACTCGGCGCGCGCGCGTTCAAAGACGTGGATGGGATGCTGATCGGAGCAATCGGTCGAATAATCACCAGTGCCTCCAGTGGATTGTCAGAACCGGACCGGCCGGCACGTCGAGCTGGCGCCGGCTGCTCGACTCGGGCTCGCCCGGATTCTTCACGACGGGGCGCAGCGGCCAGGCTCCACGCGACCCCACGCCCGGGAGTGCTCCGCGCGCGCCCCGAGTCGGACCAACGTGGCTCAGGCGAACCACCCAGGCTAGACCCGACCAAGGTCAAGTGTTCGTTGGACGATGTCCTTGGTCGTCTGGATCACCGAAGCGTTTGCCTCGTAGGCTCGGCTGGCGGCCATCAGGTCCACCATCTCGGTTGCCAGGTCCACGTTTGGGTAGGCAACGAAGCCATTCCGGTCGGCGAGGGGATTGTTCGGCTCGTGCACCCGTCGCGGAGGACTGGGATCCTGGACGATCGCCGCGACCTCGACGCCGGTGGTCGGCGCGGCCAGTCGTCCCGGTGCCGAGAGCGTGCGCGGGCGAAAGATCACCATCTCGCGTCGATACGGTCCGCCCTGCGGGGTCGAAGTCGTTTCCAGGTTTGCCAGGTTGCTAGAAATGACGTCCATGCGTAAGCGTTCGGCAGTCAGGGCCGATCCGGCGGTGTACAGTGGATTCAGGACATCCACGGCGCATCCTCGTTCTTGATGTTTACCGCTCACCGAATCCGTGCGCGGTTCTCACCCACCATGAGGGCAGCGGACGGAACGAACCGATGCGCCGCTCGGGCACGTGGGAGGGTGCGGGAGGCGATCTCAGACCTGGTGATCGACGAGCCGCGGCGGACGCGATCGCGGCGATGGGCGACGCCCACGGCGGGCAAGCACCTGGAGCTCCTGGTTCGTCTGGGCAATCCGGCGCTCGACCCGGAAGCGCATCTCGGCATCGGCCGCCGCGATCTTCAGCATGACCTGCCGCCGTGCCTCGCGCTCTTCGGGTGGAGGCGGTCGGAGGAGCGAGATCAGCTTGCCCCGTTCGCGCAGTAAAGCCTCGGCGTGCCGCAGGTCCGAATCCGGGGACCGGATCAGCTGGAGCAGCGCGTCGGTGATCGCGACAATCTCGTCCAGCGTCGGATCGTTCATCGTCGTCCTCCCCCGCTCGACGCGTCAACGACGAGAGCGGTGCCTGACCCCGCCCGCGCTCCCCATGGTGGGGCCGCGATCGCTCGCCACGCCGTCACGAGCTGCTGGAGGTAGCCGAGGATCTGGCGAGCGATCGCCGGGTCTTTGCGGGCATTTGCCGCCACGAGCTGGCGCCAGAAGTAGTCGTACAGGCCATCTAGCTGCAGGGCGAGCGGCCCGGCGTCGCGATTCAAGGACGCCCGGAGCTGGGTGATGATATCCTGCGCGCGGGTGAGCGAGAGGTGCGCCTGTTCGACGTCGCCAGCCTCCAGTGCCGGGATCGCTCTCTCCAGGAAACAGATTGCTCCTTCGTATAGCTGAACGACCAGCTGGGGCGGACTGGCGGTCGTGACCTGCATTCGACGGTAGGCCTGGGCCGCGTTTGGGATCATCGCCTCGTCTCTCCTTTCTTCCTGACCCTGCCGATCACGTCAGCCGAGACTCGCGCCAGCGCTCGCAGTGCCGCCGGTCATCCCGAGAATCTGCGCGCCAAGCTGATTGCTCTGCATCTGGAGCTGCGCGAGGATCGCCTCGAGCTGCGCGAACTGCTGCTCCAACCCTTGCTGGCGCGTGTTCAGCAGCTCCTGCAGATCGTCGATCCGGGCGCTGATGTCCTGCTGCTCGTTGCTGATCTCCTGGTTGCGCGCGGCGAAGAGCCCGTTGATCGGATCGGTGAGCGACTTCAGATAATCATTCAGGGTCACCGCGGCGCCCACCTGGGTCCAGGTGACCGGGATCTGGAACGTGCCCGGCTGGATCGTGGCCCCCGTGGTCAGGGTGACGCCCGGGATGAGCGACGCGTTCGTGCTGCTCGCGACCAGGACCCCGGAATTCTTGTCCAGGACCCGCCCGTCGGCGGCATCGAACTCGACGGTCGCGTTCCCCGACGCGTCGACGGTAATGACGTAAGTGCCATTCTGGTGGACGTCTAGCGGCGTGCCGGTCGCGCCGGTGATGAAGTTTCCGGTGCCACTCGTCTGGGTTACCGCGCTGACCGTCCCCTGCAGGCCGGCGAACAGCGCGACGACCGCGTTCGGATTATTCTGCAACGCCGTGGTCAGCTTGCTCGTGTCGAGCTGAAGACGGTTGGTCGAGCCCGGCGCGCTGCCGATCGCCCCGGTCGAGATACCAATGCTCGACAGCGTCGCGTACCCGGGCGTCCCGCCGAGGACCGGGCTGCTGATCAGTGTCCGCAGCGTATCCTCGATACCCTCGATGCTCGGATCCGCGGTCAGGACGCCGGCCTGGCTCGGATCCGGATTCGTCGCGGTGAATTTGTCGATGTCGTCGAACAGGTGGTTGACCGCGTTGACGAAGCTTTGCACCGCGTTGATCGTCGTCGTCGTATCCTGGGAGATGGTGACGGTCACCGGCGTCGTGCTCGCGCGATTCAGGGTGAGGGTAACGCCGGGAACGACGTTGCTGAGCGTGTTGCTCGAGGTCACGATGTCCTGGCCGTTGTTGACCCCGCTCACGTTGACGATGGCATTCTGGCCGAGCTGCTGGGGCACACTCGTCGTCGGATCGACCAGCAGGTGAAGCGATTGCAGAAGGTTGCCCGAGACTTCCTCCAGTGAGATCGCGCTGCCACCGGTCTGGCTCGCGCTGAGGGTCAGGCGATCGGTCAAGGGATCGTAGGCGGCGATGACACCCGCGCCGGACGCGTTGATCTTGCTGATCACATTGTTGAGCGAGTCGCCCGCGCTCCAGCTCACCTGGACGCCGTTGATCTGGATCATCCCACCGCCGTTCGCATCGGGCTGCAGCGCCGTCACGAAGTGCTGGGAGCTGAGCGACTGGCTCGGGTTGATCTCGCCAAGCGCGTCCGGGGTCGTGATCGCATCGGTCCCGTTCTGGTAGGTACCGTTCGTCAGGCCAACCGAGGACGCGTTCGTCCCGGACACGCTCACGCTGATCACCTGCTGCGAGCCCGGGGTGTTCTGGGTGAGCTGGATCTGGTCGGAGCCGGCGCCGGCGACGGAGGCAGTCACGTCAAGGCCGGCCGCGTTCAGCTGCTGGACGATGTAGGCGGCATTCTGCGCGCCGCTGAAGGTTCCGTCGCTCTGGCTGATCGCGACAGTCTTGCCGTCGACGGTGATCGTCGCCGATATCGCTCCGGACGCCACCGGGCTTCCGGTCACCGTCGTCGCGGTGTAGCCGACGACCGCGCCGCTGAGCAGGCCAACCGCCGAGAGGAAGTTGCTGGTATCCGAGCTCGACCCGAGCTGGATCGACTTTCCCGCACTGGAGAGGAGCCGAATCGCGTTCGGCCGGCCGTAGGCGTCGTTGACGATGCTGGCGGTCACGCCCGCGCCGGCGTTGTTGATCAACGTAATGAGGCTGTCCGGATTCGACGGGTCGTCGAGCACGGTACTGCTGTCGATCGTGATCTGCTTTCCGTTGATCGTGAACGTCCCCGTGGTGATCGCGGTTCCGAACCCCGCGTTCGCCAGCGGGACGGTCAGGTCGACGGCTGCCCCGATCGCGGCCGGGGTCGTGCCATCCGGGCTGGTGCTGGTCACCCGGGTCGCGGTGGCAAGCTGCTTCACCGTCACCTGGAACGAGCCGTTCGCCGCGCCCGAGCCGGCCGTCGCCGTGACGATGGCCGGGCTCCCGCTGGGCGAGTCGGTCGTGGCAATCTTGGCCCCCACGTTCGACTGCAGCGTCAGCGCTTGGATCGCCTGCTGAAGGGCGGCTGCATCAGCACTGAGCTGGTTGAGCGCGCTCTGCTGGGAGCCGAGGGTGGCGCTCTGGCGCTGAAGCTGCGTGATCGGCGCCTGATCCGCGGCCAGCATCGCCTGGATGATGGCGCTGGTGTCCAGCCCGGATACGACGCCGCTGAACTGGATTGGACTTGTGCTCACCCTACACCTCCACCGGCGACCGCCCGCTCCCGGGCGCCGGTCCCCATGCCTGGGCCCGGAGCCCCTCCACGGAAGGGCCCCGGGCCGCTGAACGGATCAGATCGTCGGGGAGAGCGGACCGGGCGCGCTCTCCCCGACAGACGCCGAGGCTACCGCAGCAGGCTCAGGACGACGTTCGGCGCCTGATTCGCCTGGGCCAAGACCGCGGCGCCAGCCTGCTGGAGAATCTGCTCCTTCGTGAAGTTGACCATCTCGGCGGCTACGTCGAGGTCCCGGATCCGGCTCTGCGACGCGGCGAGATTCTGGCTCGTCGTGCTCAGGTTGTTGATCGTGTACTGGAGCCGGTTCTGATAGGCGCCGAAGCTCGCGCGCTGGGCATCCACGTAGTTGAGCGCACTGTCGGCCGCAGAGATGAGCGCCTGCGCGTTCGCGACAGTCTGACCACCCGAGCTGTTGAACGTGTTGATCGCGAGCTCGAGGCCATTCAGCGAGCCCGCGGCCGACGCGCTTCCACTCGAGGAGATGTCCAGGTTCGCGAAGCTGACCGACATGTAGTCACTCGCGTTGGCACCGTCCTGGATGTTCGCACTGCCCGATCCCGTGGCGGTCGTGATGGTATTCGACGTTCCGGTCAGGCCGGCGATCACGTTCGCCGCGGTCTCGCCTCCGACCGACGAGATCTGCAGGCTGACGCCGAGCTGGCTGAAGTTGAGCGCTTCCGACTGACCGGCTGCGATATCGTTCACCGTGATCGTCTGGGCGAGGCCGGTCGAGCTGGTCAACGTCAGCGTACCCGCCGCCGAGGACGAGAAGGTATAGGTAGTGCCGGCGAGTGCCTGGCCGACGTTGATGCTGGTGACCGAGGTGTTGCTCGTGGAATTGACCACGAAGCCATTCTGGATCGCACTCGTCCCAGCCAGCGCGGTCTGAAAGCTGCCGTCCAGCAGGTTCTTGCCGTTGAACTTGGTCTGGATCGCGATGGCGTGCATCTGCTGGTCGAGCTGCGCCATCTCCGAGCCAATCGCCTGGCGGTCAGAATCGGAGAGTGTATCGTTCGCCGCCTGGACCGCCAGCTCCCGCACCCGCTGAATCATCGCGGTGATCTGATTCGTCGCGCCGTCGGCCGTCTGGAGCATCGAGATGCCATCCTGGGCGTTCCGGGTCGCCTGATTCAGCCCGTTGACCTGCGCTCCGAGCTTGTCGCTGATGGCCAGTCCTGCCGCGTCGTCGGCGGCGCTGTTGATTCGCAGGCCGCTCGACAGACGCTGGACGCTCTGGCTGAATGCCAGCGCGTTGGCCTGGAGGTTGCGCTGAGCCATCATCGCGTCAATGTTGGTTGCAATGTCGAATCCCATGGTTACCTCACCCCACGTTTTATTTTGCTTCTCGGGATCATCCTTCCGTTCGACCCCTCTACACTTAGAATCGAAGGATCCGGGAAAAAGGTGCAGGCAGTTTGCTCCGGGAGCGACAAGCGGCGTGTGCACTGCCCCACGTCGCACCCCACTCGATCATGACCGTCAGACCGTCGCCGGGTGGACAGTCATTGTAGTGTCGCCTCGAGCGTGGGCAATGGATCTCCGGACGTCGCGGCCGCGGGCCAGAGATTCCTCGCTGACGCTCGGAGTGACACCCGCCGTGAGCTGGCGACTCTTGCTCCGGAATTGGTCCCACGCGCCACCCCGGGCCAAACGCGTGACGCGCGAGGCACGCCTGGCGCGATCTCCCGCGGACCCGGCGTGCTCGGGAAGCGTCGCGGGACAGAAGAGGTCACGCGAGGTAGTCGAACAGACTCGGGGGCAGGGTCTTCGCCGCCGCGGCCAGGCCCGCGCGCCGAACGACGTCGGCCTGGGCGTAGTTCATCGCCGCCTGGACGACGTCGGCGTCCTCGAGGCTGGCCTGCGACTGAGAGAGGTGAAGCTGGAGGCTGGTGAGCTGGGAGCCAACCGTAGACACTTGATTGATCCGCGCGCCGACGGTTTCACGCTCCTGCACTACCCGCTCCTGCGCGCTTTGGAGCTGGGCAATGCTGGCTTGAATCGCCGCCGTATCATTGTTCTGGAGCGCCTGCTTCAACGCCGCCAGCGCGTCGAAGACCACGTCGAACAGCCCCTGGCCGGTTGTCGGATCGTGGCCGATCGTGTTGACCGGTACCTGGGCTCCGGGTCCGATCTGCCGGATCAGCGCCGTGGTCGACGAGGTCGGATCGCTGTTCGTGTACGTGACCGCCCCGTTCGCGTAGGCGAAGGGCGCGGTCGTCGTCTGGGCACCGTTGAACAGATAGCTGCCGGCGTAGGTACTGTTCCCGAGCTGGGCGACCTGACCGATCAGCGCTTCGACCTCCTGCGCCATTCCCTGGCGGTCAGAGGTGTTCAGGGTGTCGTTGGCGCCTTGAACCGCGAGCTCCTGCGCACGTAACACC
This sequence comes from Chloroflexota bacterium, assembly GCA_902810745.1. GTDB lineage: Bacteria > Chloroflexota > UBA6077 > FW602-bin22 > CADDYW01 > CADDYW01. The sequence continues at coordinate 17,836 of CADDYW010000037.1, forward strand.
GACTGATCGACCCCGTTGAGCGCGCTGTCGGTCGCGCCAAGCCACGCCTTCGCGGCGTCGACGTTGCGCAGGAACTGACCACTCAGCGCCAGGCTGGCCCGGACCGTCAGGGCGCGCGCGCCGTCCTCGGGATTGTCCGAGAGCTGCGCCAGCTTTTTGCCCGACGCGAGCTGGTTCTGAACCACCTCCAGGCGCGTCTCATTGCTCCAGAGATTCTGAAGCATCTGGTCGACGAGCATCTGATCGGTAATGCGCATCGCCTACCTCCCAACCAGTCCAGTATCGTTGATCAGCTTATCCAGCATCTCGTCGAAGACGGTCAGCGCGCGCGCCGCTGCCTGATAGGCGTGCTGGTAGGACACGAGCTTCGCCGCCTCCTCGTCGAGGGAGACGCCCGAGAGCTGAGCGCGGCGCTGCTGAAGATGACTGACCAGCAGGTGCTGGGCGTCGGCGTTGCTCTTCGCCGTCGCCGCGCTCGCGCCGACGTTCGTCGCGAGCTGCTGGTACTGTCCGTCAAGGGTCGGCGATCCCGCCGGCGCACCGCCGGCCAGGGGATCGCCCTGCAGGTTCGCGATGGCGAGCGCATTCGAACCGTCGCCCGGTCCATTCGCGGTCCGCGACGCGGCGATCAGGTTGGGATTCTGAACGATCGCCGGATTCACCACGATGTCCGAGGCGTCGGCCCCGAGAAAGAAGGGACGCTGGACTGGCGTCCCCGGCGTGACCAGATCGTAGACGTTCGTGATCGTCGCCCCGGTCGTCGGGTCGACCCCCTCGTGGGCGGCGTTGACCGCGGTGATCAGGCGCTGCGTCCACGCGTTCAGCGCGTTGAGCTGATTCGGGATCTCCTGGTCGCGCATGGTTTCCAGGCCCGCCAGGCTTCCGCTCGTCGGGCGAATCACGGTTCCATCGGGAGAGACGATATCGTGCACCCCGCCCGCGCTCGGGACGAGCGTCAGCGCCAGGGACGTGGTTCCGTCGACCAGCGGCACCCCTCCCAGCGAGATCCGCACCGCGCCGTTCGCTATCGCGCTGACCTGGATCCGGGCCATGCTGGCGATCTGATCGACGAGCGCATCACGCCGATCGAGCAGATCGTTCGGCTGCTCGCCGGTCGCCTGGACCGCGACGATCTGGCGGTTCAGCTCGGCGATCTGACGGGTCAGGGTATTGAGCGTATCCACCTGCTGACCGAGACGCTGATCCAGCTCCTGGCGCAGGGTCTGAAGCTGGTTGTACTTTTGCTGAATCGCGGTGCCGAGGCCCTGGGCCTGGGCGATCAGGTTCGCCCGCACGCCGGAGTCGGTCGGTGCGTTCGAGACGTCCTGCCAGGCATTCCAGAACTGGCCCAGAAAGCTGCTGATCCCACTGCCGGAGAGCTCGCCGAAGATGCCCTCGATCTGAGACGTCACGTCCTGCTCGACGTTCGCGGCCGCTTCCTCGCCAAGCGCGGCCTGAAGCTGGCTCATCGTGAATGGGTCGGCCATCCGACGAACGTCGACCACCTGCACGCCCGTGCCAATCTGGCCCGGTCCGACCGCGCTCAACCCCGGCGCCGGGTAGGCCGGGTTCGCGGCGAGGTCGACGACCTGCCGGGTGTAGTCGGGATTGTCCGCGTTCGAGACGTTCTGCGTTGCCGTTTCGATCATGATCTGCTGGGCGCGTAGTCCACTCAGGGCCGTTTGAATTCCGCCGAATAAGGACATTGTTGACCTCATCTATAGTGATCGACGAGCAGCGACGAGCCCGGCGGTGTCGCCGAGTGCCGGCCGTACGCGCGCGCCGGGGGAATGGTCGCGGGGAGCGTCACCCGCAGCAGATAGCTCAGGGACGCGATCTGGTCTCGCAAATCCTGGAGATCCTCCTGCGTCCCGGGCGCCAGCGCTTCCGGAGAGAGCGCACCCAATCGGGCGGCGAGCCGATGAAACTCGTGAGCAATCGCCAGCAGATCGGGAAAGTCCGCCTTTCGGATGGCGCGGCGCTGGTCCTCCAGCAGCAGTCGCGCTTCCCGCGTAATCGCGGCGAGCGCCTGACGCTCGGCTTCAGCACTCATCGCCGAGAAGCTTCCTCGCGAGCACTTCGATCGACACCTCGTAGCGCCCACTGGCGATCGCCGCGCGGAGCGCCGCGACCCGCTCCTCTCGCCCCATCGACGGCGACTGCGCCGCGGCAAGATACCGACGAAGCTCCGACGTCAGGAGCGCGGACGACTGATCCACCTCGGTCGCGTGGGATTCGTCGGTCCGCCGGCTCCTCGATCGGTCGGCAACCCGTTCGATCCCGTCGGAGCCGGACAGACCCCTGAGAATCCCGGTTGGTTCCACGCTCATATGCCACCTCCATCGCCGTCGCCCCGCGTCGGCCGGATCTCCTCCATGGATAGTATCGAAGAACGTGGCCTCCGCGGTGCTACGAATGGCCGATCTCGCGGACCGTTTCGCCCGCGAGCTCATCCCAGGTGCGGATGAGCTGCGTCCCCGCCTGGTACGCCCGCTGTGCCCGAAGCAGGGAGGTAAACTCGCGCGCCAGGTCGACGTTGCTCCCCTCCAGCGCTCCCGTCGCCAGGCCAGCCGGTGCGACCGTGGCCACCGGCCGCGGCGCACCGCTCGCCGGGGTCGCGCGCAGCAGCCCGCGCCCGAGAGGCTCCAGCCCCTCCGGATTGCTGAACTGAACAAGTGGGAGCTTTCCGATCACGTGCCGTCCGGTCGCGTCGTCCATCACGATGCTCCCATCCGCGCCAAGCGAGGGGGAGCCGCTCCCGGCCGCCAGCCGGGGGCTGTCGATCAGAGGATTCCCTTCGATCTGGAGTTCGCCGCGCGCGTTGACCTCGAGGTGTCCGTCGCGGGTATAGACCGTCTGGCCATCGGGCCCTCGGACCGCGAGGTAGATGCCATCCGGCAGGGCGACATCGAGTGGCGCGTCGGTCGAGACGATCGGTCCCGGGAGGTCCGGCAGGGTGACCGACGCGACCGTTACGCCGCGCCCTGGATCATCCGCCGAGGTCAGGCGCACCGGCGAAAGTTGACCGAAGACGCTCAGATCGGCCGGGAGGTCCACCAGCTCAGGCCGCAGGGCGCGAAAGCCCGGGGTCTGCAGATTTGCCAGGTTGTGCCCCACCAGATCGATTCGCGCCTGCTGGGCTCGGAGCGACGACGCCGTGACGCCGAGGGTCGTGAGATCCATCCGTTGCTGCTCCTTTCCGGTCGGTAGTCTGGCCCGCGCGATTGCTCCTAGCGCTGATCGATCTCCGAGATCAGTCGACTAAGCGCGGCGTCCTGGGTCACCAGCGCGCGCTGCGCGGCCTCGTACGACCGACTCGCCGCGATCAGATCCGTCATCGTCGTGGTCAGGTCGACGTTCGAGCCTTCGAGGTAGCCGGGCAGGAGGCTTGGCGACGCGACCGGCTGTCCCGCGGTCCCCGCCGGGGGAGCCAGGTAGGTCCCCCCGACACGGGCAAACTCCGTCCCGGCCGGGAAGGTGACAATCTGGAGCCGGCCGATCGGGCGACCATCCGCGAGCACCTGACCATCCGGCCCGATTTTCAAGGGCCCCGGCCCGGCGATTGGTCCCTGCCGCCCGAGCACCGGCCAGCCTTCGAGCGACACGAGCCGACCCGCGGCGTCCTGGGAGAATGCCCCGCGGCGAGTGTACCGCAAGCCATCCGGCGCCTGGACGACGAAGAAGCCATCGCCGGTGAGCGCGACGTCCAGCGCCCGATTCGTCTGCTCCACCGGACCTGCCGACAGGTCCACGGTCGGCCGAGACAGAACCGGTCCGATCTCCAGCGTGCCGACCGAGCTTTGTGCACGGTCGATCCGATCCAGGAGAAGCTCTGCGAAGGTCTGCTCGGTCATTCGGTCGGCGCGGTAGCCCGGTGTGTCGACCTCGGCCAGGTTCGCGGCCAGGATATCGATTCGCTTGCTCTGCGCGAGAAGCTGAGCGGTCGCGGTCGCGATTCCGCGTAGCATGATCAAAGCCTCCGGTTGTTCTTTCTTGGAGATACGGTCCCTGGCTCGGCCGCTCTGTCCGCCACGCTCGCGTCCACTCGAACCGAGTGGGCGGGCGCGGAGCTTCCGCCGCCCGCCCGTGACCGCCACGCGCGCTCGACCGTTCCGCCGATAATCATGAGGGTGAGGCCCGCGACTGCCCAGCCGATCAGCGGCACGTCCGCATCGCCGGGCGACGCGCCGCCACCCAGGCCGGTGTTCGGCAGACTGCGCGGCAGCGGCCCTTCCGGCGAGAACTGCGGAAAACGCCCGGCCAGGGAGTGGCGCGGCCCCGGGCGGTCGGGAGTCGGGCTGTCCTCGACGGTGAGCAGCGCGAGGTTCCAGCCGCGATTTGGGACGGCCGAGGGCAGGAGCAGGTCGAGGACGGTCGTCCCGTCGGGCTGGGGCCGTGGCTCGCCTAGGCGGTACACGTCGTCGGTCCCTTCTCGAGCTATCCAGAGGACATAATGCATCGCGCCCGGCGCGGGCAGCCCCCGCGCGGTCAGCCGGACCTCGCCTTCCTGGCGGACAAGCTCCATGAGTCCGCTCGCCTGCTTCGGCCCCCAGTCAGACACGCCATCCAGATAGGAGAGGACCACTCGGATGGGCGTCGCGTCGGCCCGCGCTGGCGTCGGGATCAGCAGCGGAAGCAGGCAGAGCGCCAGCAAGCACCGGAGCGCGACGCTCCTTGGAATCGGGCGGGTGGTCGCCCGCCAGTTGCTTTGTACTTGAAACACCGGTCTCCTCCGAAGGGGTCGTCGACGCCGCCTCCTCAACGCCGATGAAGGCGCGCAGCTTCACGATCGCTCGACCGTGGAGACGGACGACGACTGTCTTGTGAACTCCCAGCACCGACGCGATCTCCTGCAGGGTGAGGTCTTCGACGTAGTACAGCGACAGGACCAGGCGCTCGCGCTGATCCAGCCGACGCAGCGCTTCTCCAACCATGGCCAGGAGCGCTCCCCGTTCGGACGGGTCTTCCGTGGCGATCGCGCTTAGCAGATCGGCCAGCGGCGCCTCCGCGTTGTCGGTGGCAGCTTCGAGCGAGATGACCGAGCACCCGGCCGCCTCGAGGAGGCTTGCGTGTTCTGCTGCCGTCAGCCCCAGCGCATCCTCGATCTCCTCGTCAGTTGGGAACCGGCCGAGCGTCGCAGTGAGCTGGCTGGTTGCTTCCTGCAGGGTTCGGACGCGCTGCCGGGTCGCCGGGTTGACGATGTCGAGGGCGCGGACCGCGTCGATGATCGCGCCCCGGATGCGGATGGTCGCCCACGCCGCGAAGGGCACCCCCTGCGCTGGATCATAACGGTCGATCGCTTGAATCAGCCCGACCACCCCGTGAGCGACCAGATCCTCGCGCTCGAGCACCCCCGGCATCCCGACCGCCAGGCGCCCGATGACGTGATGCACGAGCGGTAGGTGCTGCAGGATCGTTTGCTCGCGGCCGACCGGGTCGGCGTTGTAGCTGGCGACGCTGCCTCGGCGCACGGCCATCAGGCGGTCTCCAGGCCGGGCCGAGTGGCGGATCCACCGCGCGGCGAAGGATTGCTCCCGGTTTGACCGCCCGCGGCCGTCGACGCGGTCGGTGCTCCGGTGGTCGATGTCTTCCCGCCGGGTTCGGCCCCGCCCGTCGGCCGACTCGCCGTCACCACGATCCGCAGCGCCGCGCTCGCCAGCAATCCCAGGAGGAGCCCTCCACCCAACGCGACCAGCAAGGCAGTCTCGGCCAGCGAGCCGACCAGCAGCAACCACCCGTAGACGGCGATCGTCAGAAGCCCAACGATCGCGAACGCCAGATCAGTGAGATACGCCACGCTCCACCTCCATTTCTGAGCGAGTCTTCATCCCGGCGCGATCACCCACCGCCGATCACTCCAATCGTCTGAACAGTCACCTGCCAGGGAATCTCCTCGTAGGCGATGACGGCGAGATTGGGCAGGTGCCGCTCGACCAGCCGGCGCAGCGGCAGACGCAGCCGGCCGGGGACGAGCAGTGCCGGTACTCCCTGCGTCGCCGCGCGCTCCATGCCCCGCGCGATGTCCTGCAACAGGGCCTGCGCCGTTCCCGGATCGAGCGCGAGGATCGGCCCCTGGTCCGTACTCTGAACCGCTCCCGCCAGGTGCTGCAGCCAGCGCGGCGCCAGCGCCAGGACGTCCACCTTGCCGTGCTCGTCGCTCAGGCTCGAGACGATGACGCGCCCGAGCGCCTGGCGGACCAGCTCGGTCAGCTGGCACGGGTCGCGGGTGACCCGCGCGTGATCGGAGAGCGTTTCGAGGATCACCACCAGGTTCCGAATCGGGACATGCTCGCGTAACAGGTTCTGGAGAACGCGCTGGATCTCGCCGAGCGAGAGCAGGTCGGGAACAAGCTCGTTCACCAGCGCCGGATTGTCGGCCTTCACCGCGTCGAGTAGGTTCTGAACGTCCTGACGTGTCAGCAGATCCGGTCCGTGCGCGCGAAGAACCTCGGTGAGATGGGTAATGATGACCGAGGCCGGATCGACGACGGTGTAGCCGAGCACCTCGGCCTGGTGCCGCTCCTCTGGCTCGACCCACACCGCCGGGAGGCCGAAGGCCGGGTCGCGGACCGCCATCCCTTTAATCTGGGTGGCGCCATCGCCGGCACCCAGCGCCAGGTAGCGATCCGACCAGACCTGCCCGCGTGCCACCTCCACCCCGCGAATGAGGATGGCGTAGGTATTCGGTGACAGCTGGAGATTATCTCGCACCCGGATCGTCGGCAGCACCAGCCCGAGATCCGCCGCGAGCTGCCGCCGAACACCAGAAACCCGCTGGAGGAGATCGCCAGGGCGCTCACCGGTGGATGCTACCATCCCGCCGGCCGGGCCACCGACGCTGGCGCCGGCCAGGGGCACCAGACCAAAGCCCAACTCGAGTTCGATCGGATCGACGTGGAGCAGGGCATTCAAGCTCTCCTTCTCGGCAGGAGCGGGCTGCGCGGGCGCAGCGGCGCTCGTCGTCGGTCCGGACTTTCCCTCCGCGCGGAGCAGATAGGCGCCAGCGCCGACGCATCCGGCCATGAAGACGAAGGGGATCTTCGGCATGCCCGGGGCCAGCCCGAGTAGCGCGATCATCCCGGCGACGATGCCAAGAACGCGCGGCTGCGAGAATAGCTGCTGGACGAGATCCTCGCCTAGCTGTCGATCGGAGCCCGAACGGGTGACGACGATGCCACTTGCCGTGGCGATAAGCAGGGCCGGGATCTGCGCGACCAGGCCATCGCCGACGGTCAGCAGAGCGTACGTCTGGAGCGCCTGATCGATCGGCAGGTGCCGCTGGAGAACGCCGATCGTCAGGCCACCGAGGAGATTCACCACGATGAGGACGATGCCCGCGATGGCATCGCCCTTGACGAACTTGCTGGCGCCGTCCATCGCGCCGTAGAAGTCGGCCTCGCGCTGGACCTTTCGCCGCCGCCGCCGCGCTTCTTCCTCGTTGATAATTCCGGCGTTCAGGTCGGCGTCGATCGCCATCTGCTTGCCGGGCATCGCGTCCAGGGTGAAGCGCGCCGCCACCTCGGCGACCCGACCCGCGCCGTTCGTGATCACGACGAACTGAATCACGACCAGGATCAGAAAGACGACGAAGCCAACCACGTAGTTGCCGCCGACGACGAAGTTCCCGAAGGCAGCGATGACGTGGCCGGCCTGACCCTGGAGGAGAATCAGACGACCTGACGATACGTTGATGGCCAGGCGAAACAGCGTCGCGAACAGCAGGAGCGACGGAAAGACCGAGAAGTCGAGCGGCTCGCGGACCGACACCGATACCAGCAGGATCAGCAGCGCCAGGGTGAGATTGGTGGTGATGAATAGGTCGAGGAGAACCGGCGGCATCGGGATGACCAGCATCGCGACAATGAGGGCGAGACCAGCGGCCAGGATCAGATCGCTCTGACGGAGTAACGATCCGAGGCCGGGTGTTCCGCGCGAGCGCTGGGCGACGGTGGCCATCCTCTAGCTCCTTCGGCGAACCGTGAAGACGTAGGCCAGGATCTCCGCCACGGCCTGGTAAAGAGGAGAAGGGATCGGCTGACCGACCTCCACCGATCGATATAAGGCACGTGCGAGCGGTGGATTCGGCAAGACCGGCACCCGATGCTCGCGGGCGATCGCGATGATGCGTGCCGCGAGCAGGTCGGCTCCTTTCGCGACCACCTCCGGCGCGGTCTTGCTCGCGTCGTAGGCCAGCGCCACCGCGACGTGCGTCGGGTTCACGATGACCACCGTCGCCTCCGGTACGCGGTGCATCATGCGGCTTCGAGCCATCCGCCGCTGCTGCGCGCGAATCCGCCCGCGGACGTTCGGGTCACCCTCGCTCTGGCGGAGCTCCTCGCGCAGCTCGTGGCGGGTCATCCGTGCCCGCTTGAGAAACTGCCAGCGCCGATAGGCCACGTCCACGACCGCCAGGATCACCAGCGCCCCGGCGCCATCGCGGGCCACCTCGAGGGCACTGCCGCCGAGCACGCCGAGCTGCATGCCGAATCCCCCGGCAACCGCCGTCGGCAGCTCCTCCAGCACCCGCCGCGCCGGTCCTTGGATGGCCAGGCAGACGACGCTGAGCTTGAGCAGCGGCCAGAGCAGCCCGACGAGCGCGTCGGGGCCAAGGAGGCGTCGAAACCCCACCAGCGGATTCAGCCGCCCGGGATCGGGGCGCAGCGCGCCGTAGGCGAGTCGGCCCCGGATCTGGAAGAGCCCAGCGGCGAGGGCAACCAGCGCGGCGGGCAGGGTCACGCCGGCGAGGATCACCAGCGCGGCGGAGCCCATCGGCACGAACAGCCCCGGCAGATCGCCGGCCGTCAGCGTGGCCTGGCTCGATCGCAGCAGCCCGGCGCGCAGTGCCGCGGTGGCCCGACTGAGAAATGCGGGCGCGACCTGCTGAAAGCCGATCACCGCGGCGAGCAGCGCCACGGCACCGATCAGATCCTGGGAGCGAGCGGTGTCTCCCCGCTCGCTCAGCTCATGGAGTCGACGGGCGGTTGGCGCTTCGGTGCGTTCGTCGCTCACGCTGTCCTCACCGCCGCGTCACTACTGCCAGGACGTCCGGCAGGTGACCGAAGAGATGCTGGAGCTGACTTGCGGTCACCGGCAGAAGCAGCGCCAGGACCACGAGGGCGATCCCGCTCTTCGTCGGAAGTCCCACCGCGAAGAGATTGAACGACGGCGCCGCGCGGCTCAGCACCGCCAGCGTGACGTCCACCAGGAGCAGCACGGTCACCAGGGGCAGGGCCATGGTCAGCGCGGCCACCACCAAGCCGGAAAAGAACGTCGCGATCCTCCCCGGGTCGGCAAGCTGGAGGGAACCGCCAACCGGCGCGATCTGAAAAAGCTCGTCGAGCGCCAGGAGGAACAGGTGATGCCCGTTCAGATCCAGGAAGAGCACCGCGGCGAAGGCCCCCAGAAAGCGCTCGAGTGGGCCGGCCGGGTGGCCAGCCAATGGGTCCAGGCTCGTGCCGAAGGTGAATCCCGCCTGGTAGTCGATCAAGCCCGCGGCGACCTGCAGGGCCGAGACCAGGAGAGTGCTGGCCACGCCAAAGAACAGCCCGAGCGCCAGCTCCTGCGCCAGCGCGATCGGGCCGGCCTGGAGCCGCGGCACGGCTACCGCCGTAGGAACACCCGGCGCCAGGGCGAGGGCGATCCCGAGGCCAAGGAAGATCCGCGCCGGCAGAGGCACGCCCGGCCAGGCCGCGAGCGGACCCACTGCCATCGCCGCCATCGTCCGGACCGCGACCAGCAGGAACAGCGTGAAGTTTGCCCCCTGCAGCAGGGCGAGAACGTCCATCAGCGGGCAACCATGGCCAGGTGGCTGAGAATGCCCACGGTGTAGTCGACGGCCGTCTGGAGCATCCAGGGCCCCAGGAGGATCAGCAGGACGCCGAGCGCGACCAGCTTCGGAACGAACGACAGGGTCATCTCGTTGATCTGGGTCATCGCCTGGAAGACGCTCACGACAATCCCCACGGTCAAGATGACGAGCAGCGCGGGCCCCCCGAGGCTCAGCGCGACGATCAGGGCGCCGTGGGCGAGATCAAGCGTCGTCTGCTGGCTCACGAATGCTCCTCCGGTCATCACCCTCGGCCCGCGGGCGCGATGCCCTCCCGCACGAGGACGCCCACGGGCACGATCAGGTAACTCAATGAAAGCTCTGAACGAGCGATTGAATCACGAGCGTCCAGCCATCGGCCAGGACGAACAGCAGCACCTTGAACGGGAGAGAGAGCGTGGTCGGCGGGAGCATCATCATGCCGAGTGACATAACCAGACTCGCGACGACCAGATCGATCACCAGGAACGGCACCAGGATCATGAAGCCCATCTGAAACGCCGTCTTGAGCTCGCTGAGCATGAAGGCCGGGATCAGCACGTGGGTGGGCACGTCCGACGGGCCCTCGGGCGAGGGCAGGTGGGCCAGGCGAATGAACAGGGCCAGCTCGCTCTGGCGCGTCTGGCGAAACATAAAATCCCGGAGCGGCTGTGCCGACCGCTCGACGGCGCTCTCGGCGGAGATCTCGCCGTGGAGATAGGCCTGGATGCCGTCGGCGTTCGCCTGCTGCCAGACCGGCCACATGATGTAGCCGGTGAGGAAGAGGGCGAGGCCGAGCAGCACCTGATTCGGCGGCGTCTGGGGGAGCCCCAGTGCGCTGCGGGCGAACGAGAGCACGACGACAATGCGAATGAACGAGGTCGTCATCAGTAGGATCGCCGGCACCAGGCTCAGCATGGTCAGGGCAAGGAGCGCTTCCAGGGCAATCCCCGGATCCGCCTGGATGCCCGTCTGCCCGATCTGAACGCTGAGCGTCGGGTTCGGGCTCGCCGCTTCGGCCAGGGCCGGGGAGCCGACGATCAGGGCGACGAGCACGGCGAGCGGGCACAGGCGGGCAGCCAGGGCAACGGGTGCTCCGAGCGAAGGTCCTCGGCGACTCATCGACTGCCCTCCGTCGTCGGATCGCGACCGAGAGGAACGGCGGACGGCCGACCCGGTGGGCCGTCCAGCGCGAAGGACGGCCTCACCCGCTGGAGCCGAGGACTTTCCAGGTACGCGCGGACCCGATCGATCAGCGTTCCCGGGCGTGGCGTATCCGGAGGGGCGTCGGCCAGGAGGACGAGGTCGTCTTCGGCGAGCTCCGCGAGAAGCGTGAGCTGCTGGGTGGACTGGGCGACCAGTAATCTCTTCCGCCCTACCGCGATCAGGACCAGCGACTGCTGCGGGCCGATCGGTAGCCGCGCGATCACCCGGAGAAGCCGATCCGGCGCCCGCGTCGGGATGCTCAGCCAGCGTAGTGCCCGCGTCGCGAGCACCGCCAGGCCCAGAACCAGAAGGAGCTTCCAGGTCAGATCGACGAGCGTACCGAGTTCGTTGTCCACTACTCCTCTACCCGTTCAAAACGATATTCAGACCGTGCGCTTGCCCATCTCCGAAAGTGAGACGATCTGAACCGCGATGTTGCCCGCGGACAGCCCGGGCCGACACCGGAACAGAGGGTAACCGGCGATGTGCAGCTCCAGCGTTCCGGCGGCCGCGGTTCCGAGACGGATCACGTCGCCAATCCGGAGCGAGGCCAGCGCCGAGGCGGAGAGCTCGACCTGGCCCAGGTCGACCTTGGCGTCGAGGGGCACCACGGCGAGCCGCTCCCGCAGAATGCGCTCGATGCCAGCTGAATCGGTACGATGCTGCTCGGTGAGCCAGGCCTGCTGGTTCAGACGGTCGATCACCGGCTCCAGCGCGACGTAGGGGAGACAGAGATTCATCGCACCGCCGACGTCGCCCACGACGAAATCGAGACGAAGCAGGGCGACAACCTCGTTCGGCGCGACGGCCCGCACGGTACGTGGATTGAGCAGAATGTCGTCGACCTGCGGCTCGAGCTGAGCGACGCCGTTCCAGGCATCGCTCACCGCGCGCACCAGATGGCGTCCCACCGCGTGCAAGAGCGACTGTTCAATCTCGGTCGGCTCGCGCTCAGGGTTGGTCACGATCCCCTGACCACCACACAGCCGATCGAGCATAGCCAACGTGGGAGGCAGGGCTAGCTCGACGATCATCGGGCCGTCAAGCGGGGGCAGCCGTAAAACGTAAATGACCAACGGCGTGGGGAGCTGCTCGACGTATTCGTCGAAGATCGCCTGCTCGGCAACGCGCATCTGGATCCGAACGTTCATGCGCAGATACGAGGTCAGGGCCGACATCAAAAGCCGGGCAAATCGCTCGTGGATCGTCTGGAGCGCCCGGAGGTGATCCTTCGAGAAACGACTGGGCCGTCGGAAGTCATACGGCTGGGGAGACGGGGTCGTCGTGGAATCCCTCTCCGACCCGCCTCCGACTCTTGCCACGTGGTCGATCCCCCGCCCTGGTTTGACCCGAACATTCAGTCGATCCATCTCCGTCCCTTGCACGCCATCACTTTCGTCGCGCAGCGCTCTTTCGCCTGGCAGCCGGATTGGGCCAGACGCGGGCATCTACCCCTGGTCCTCGGGGCGGTCCCGGCGCCAGCGCGTCCTCGAAGGCCTCGACGATGGTCTGCCCCGAGCATCCAGACGGCCGGTCGATGCACCGCGGTGACGCCGTCGGCAAGACGGATGTACCCGTGCCGTCGGGACTAGTGACCGCCCGATCCCGGCCTGTTCGAACTATCGCGCACCTTGCTCTAGGCCGTGGGAAATTGCGCTGACGATACCACCTCGTTGATCCGAACTCCGAATCGCTCGTCGACGATGACCACCTCACCTCTCGCGATCAGGATCCCGTTGACGAGGACGTCGACCGGTGCGCCCGCCTGTCGGTCGAGCTCGACCACGGACCCGTTGCGGAGCGCCAGGACGTCCTTGATGAGCAGACGCGTGCGCCCAAGCTCTACCGTCACTCGCAGTGGCACGTCTTTGAGAAACTCGATCCCCTGCACCGGCCCCTGGCTCGCAGGCGGGGTAAAGGTAGGGAGATCAAACGCCGTGGTATTAGCATTCTCGTGAGGCGGCTCGCTCGACCCCATCGCCCGTTCCTCGATCTGATCCATCGCTAGCTCACCTCGTCATTGAATGACAAACTGCGTAAAGTAGACCGCCGTGGGCGGATCATTCGGCAGGCGCTGGCGGAGCCCGTCGAGAAGCTGCTGTCGGAGCTGATCCTTTCCCTCCGGACTCAGGAGCTCGGCGGCGGTTTTGCGCGTCAGCGTTGTGATCAGAAAATCCTGGAGCGCCGGGCTAGACGGATCGATCTCCTTCGCCAACTCGTCCTCTCGCTGCTTCAGCGCGTCTCCTTTGAGGTCGCCCGCTCGATGGGTCGGGTCCTCGAACTCCAGGGTCACCTGGATCTTGAGATAGCGGTATGCCGGGCTATCCGCGAGATTCACGACCCGCTCGGGGAGCGGGTAGCTGATCAACGCGTGTGGGACGTTGGCGCCCGATGTGCTCGCGGCTGCCGTCGTCGTTACCGGCAGCAGCTTGAGTTGCCATGCCGCCGCCAGCAGACCAATCGTGATGAGAACCGGTACGATGACCAGGATCAGGCCTTTCATTGACCACCTCGAACTGAAGCGTCTCGGCGCAGCAAGACCAGATCGATCCGCCGGTTTCGCAGTCGCCCCTCGCGGGTTGCATTCGACGCGACGGGATGAAATTCGCCATACCCGGCGGCGCTTAGACGGTGGGGATCGATCCGCGCAGTGTCGATCAGATACTGCGTCACCGCCAGCGCACGCTCGGTCGAAAGCTCCCAGTTCGTGGGGTACGGACCCGGGTCCGGCTGGATACTGTCGGTGTGTCCTTCCACGCGAATGTCATACGGGAGCGGGCGGAGATTCGCCGCGACGACCCCGAGGATCTGTCGTGCCTGGGGCCGCAGCTCTGCCTTGCCTGAGTCGAACAGGATGACACCGTACAGACTGATAACGATCCCTTCGGGCCGTCGCTCGACCACGATCCCACCGCGCGAGCTTGGTGGGACGAGGCCGGCGAAGGCCGCCTGCAACCGCGCGGCGATGTCGTCCTCGCCACTCGCCGGCTCGGGCAGCGCGGTCGGCTCGGACTCCGGAGCGACGGTCGTCGACGTGTCAGGAGCGACGATCGCGCCCGCCGAGTCGAGGGACTGGGCGGCGGGCGCCTGCAGAACGTCGACGTGGAATGCCTGCTGCACGCCTTCCTGGAACTTCTTGAAGCGCTGGACGTCCGCCTTCGAGATGCTGTAAAGAATAATGAATAGCGCCAGGAGAAGCGTCAGCATATCGGCGTACGTCACGAGCCAGCGCTCGGAGCCACTCCCATGCCCCCCCGCCATCAGACCGCCTCGACCGCGCGCGCTCCCTGCGCCGAGGGCTGCTCACCGTGCTCCGTCGCGGCAGACTGCCGATGCTTTGGCGCGATGAAGACGTCGAGCTTATCTCGGACGATGCGCGGATTGTCGCCCGCCTGGATTGCCAGGACCCCTTGCAGGATCAGCCGGCGCAGGTGAGCTTCCTCCTCGCTCCGGGCGTGGAGCTTGTTACCAATGGGAAAGAAGAGGAGATTCGCGCTGCCAACTCCGTAGAGGGTCGCGACGAACGCGACGGCAATGCCGCCCGCAAGCTTTGTAGGATCGTCAACTTTGCTGAGGACGTGTATCAGTCCGAGCACCGCCCCGAGAATGCCAAGTGTCGGCGCGAACCCTCCCATCATTTCGAACATGCTGTAACCACTCCGGTGCCGCTCGGTCATGGCGGCGATGTCCGCTTTCAATACCTCGACGATGATCTCCTCGTCGGTCCCGTCGATCACGAGCTGGACCGCCTTGCGTAGAAACGGGTCGTCTAGCTGGGAGACCTGTTTTTCCAGGCTAAGCACCCCATCCTTGCGTGCCTTCGTCGCGAGTGTGACAAAGAGGTCGACAAGTTCCTCCCCTTTGTATCCGCGGGGAACGAAGGCACACCGCAGGAGCGTCGGGAGGCGCATGACGTTCTCAATTGGGTTGCTGAGAATCGTTGCCCCCACGGTACCGCCGAAGACGATGAGGAACGCCGGCAGGCTCATGAGGCTGGCGACGCCAATCCCGTCGAGAAGAGCGCCCGTGAGCACGGCCCCGATGGCGACGATCAGCCCAATCACCGTTGTCTTATCCACCGTTCGCCTCCGCGCCCGGCAACCGCCCTGGCGAGAAGGGACTGGCGAGAATTGCCTTCTGGTAGGCGATCACCCGCGCGACGATGTCGTCAACGCTCTCCTTGACGACGAAATGCTTCCCATCGACGACCGTGATCACCGTATCCGGATGAGCCTCGATCGTTTCGATGCGGCTGGCGTTGAGGACAAACCTCGTTCCGTCCAGGCGCGAGAGGTAGATCATGTGCAGCTCCTCGGGTCAAATCGGCAGTTGGCCATCGAATCGTGGCGATTCGTGGTCCCAAGGTCAAATCCGGTGGCCTGCCCCGGAATCCCAGAGGTAGGACGAGCATCCTCCCGCCCGAGCCAGGGCACGTGCACGGCCACCTCGGCCCGGGCCGCCGTTCCGGCTGTTCCCCTGAACTTCATTCCAGCGGAAGACCGCGAGCCAACCGGCGGCTCCTCGATATCCAGATGAGCGTAGACCACGAGCCGCTTGTCGTAGGCGTGCCGGGACGGGTCGAAGACCCCTTCGCAGGTGATCAGGTCCAGAAGCGGGCGGCCAGACCACGAGAAGATCTCGGCGAGCGGCGCTTCATTCGACAGGTAGAGCCCTTCCCCCTCGACGATAAACCGCCGGCTGCTGCCTCCGGTGAGATCCACTTCGATCTGATCACCGGCGCGCAGGTCGCGGAGTGACCAGAAGACCGCGGGACCCCGAACCGAATCGACGTGGCCGGCGATCACGGCGGTCCCGGCGTCGCCGGGAACCGGGCTGTAGCCATACCAGCCCACGTCCTCGAAGGATCGGGGCGTGCTCATGGTGCCGTCACCTTCCAGACCGACGATCTCCACCGGCGCGTCGACCCCAATACGGGGAATTCGGATGCGGACCGGTACCTGAAGCGGTCCGTTGCCGGTCGGCTGGTCACCGGTCGGCGCGACAGGGGTTGGCGAGACCGCGAGCTCTGGTGACGGGCGGCCTATTGGCATCTTGCGTTCGGGCTCGGCCGTCCAAAGCGACGTCGTCGTTGCCCGCGCCGTGGGCGTGACTGCGACCCGCTCCTCGCGGTGCATCGTGGGCGACCCGAGGACCAGCGAAGTCGCGGTCGGCGCCGTGCCCTGGCGCGTGCCTCCGCACGCCGTGAACTGGATCATCGCGACAAGCGTCAGGATCAGTGCCGTGCCGCCGATCCCAGGCATTCTCGCCCGGGCGTTATCCCTGCAGACCGGCGCGCTTAGTATCCCGCCAAGCGCGCCGGTGAACCTGGTAACGACGGTCGTGAAGCGCATCCATCTCATTGCAGACAAGACAAGAGGATCGCCAGGAAGGAAGCGGCGGAGACATAGGGCACGTGGATGGCGCACCGTACCTGTCACAATAGCGAAAAGAGAGGCAGCCGCGCCTACTTTTCCCTAATGTGACAATTTGACTGGGCGTTAGCCCGACAGGCAGAACAGAGGGCGCGGAGGTCGGTCGGGAAGAAGCCGGACGGCGCCGCGCGGTGCAGGCCCACGACGTCAGGCACTCCTCCCCAGGCGGTGCACCCCGGGCACGACCAGCCGATCGCCCCGAGACTGGAGAAGAGCATCTGCGCCTTCGGGCTGTGGAGAGCTCCGCTGACTCGCTTCACCGACCGCAGGGTGGGCGCCAGAGGAAGCTCATCCTCGAGCAGCCGATGGAGAGCGGAGGGACCGACACGTGGATTCTCGACCAGATTCGCGACGGTATAGTCGCGCTGCATCGATCGGCGGCGCGAGCCAAGCAACTCGCGCATCAGCGCCGGGTTCTGATACAGCGAGCTCACCGGAACCAGGAGCGCGCGCCGCTTCACCTGCGCCGATGCCGACCGGCCTTTTCGAAGCCCCGGCGGGACAACCGCGGGATCAGTCCTGCCCGAAGACAGGGCCGTCTGGCAGGTCCGACAGTAGCCGCCAAAGTCCAGGGGAAGAAGACCGGTCGTGAGAATCCCGGTGACGACCAGCTCGCTGCGCGGCATCGGGGTCGCCTTGCCACAGCCCCAGCACACCCAGACGGGTCCGACGATCTCCCATCGCGCGAGCGCTCCAGCGGGGCTGTGGAGGATGGCCAGCGTGCGCGAGACAGTCCGTCGATGAATTGCAATTCCGCTGTCCTGGAGTTCGCGGATAAGCGCACCCGGGGACAGCCCGGGGCTCTCGAGGAAAAACCGAACCACTTCCAGCCGCTCGTCGGTCTCTCGTAATGCCAGGCGACTCAGAATCTGTCGGGCCAGGTTGGTGCTATCCCTTGCCACCGACATAATCCTGCCCGACGTCTTTTGTGACTGCGACGAGGGAATCGCTGCTGAAGGTTGTACCCCTAGTGACCTGTGTCAGCCCAGGATCGCGGCTGATCCGATTCACGACCTCCGCGACCTGCTCGGGGATCTCGGCGAGGGCGACGACCTGCCGCCCGGTGCGGAGACAGCCACGCACCATATTTGTCCCGCCAAGCTCTGGCAGAAAGACCGTGCCATCGGGGCGAGAAAAGATCCGCACAAGGTGGTAGAGCAGTCCCGGGTGAAACTCGGGAAGCCAGCGTGACCGACGACCAGGCCCAGCGTACTTCCAGAGGTGGCCCAGGGCTGCCTCCTCTACGGTCGCTACTTCTCGTGGACGGACTCCGGGGAGTGGTGCCGCCCATGAGTTGCGCCATTTTTCTTCAAGGCTTCCTTCGGCGTTGGGCAGAACCGGCGCGGCCGCGATGATCAGACGCGCCGGTCCCGAGGGCGGAGGCAACTGATCCACGTGTGGGACGGCGTACGACGGTCCGTGCAAGCCGGGATCGTCGAGGACGAGAGTTCCACCGATCGCCCAGTCAGTGGATCGCAGTTCGTCAATTGCCGCGTGGAGGAGAGGGAGGCCAGGATGAAGTGGGGTGGAGACTGGTACGATCAGTAAGAGGCGTCCCCCGGGTCGAATCGCCCGGCGCCATGCCTCCAGGCAGCCGCGCAGTCTCGGCTGCCAATCTGGCACGAAGGCCACGTGAGTTGGTGCAACAAGCGGCCGGACCAGTGGCTCGAACCAGCTTGGAGCCGCGACGATCAGATCGACGGCGGGCAGGTCATCGAATGGAAGCGCGTCGGCTGGACCTCGATGGATGACTAAGTTTCCCACACGCACCGGTTCGGTGCCAACACTCTCGTCGCCGGACAGATGCGCCTCGCCAGTCCTCTTTGCAGCCGGGTCGACGTCGGGTGAGCCGTCGTCTCGTGGCACGGCGGCGTGGAAGCACTGGAGGTGGTCCGGATCGGCTTCACCGTTGGGGGACATCGTCACCTCGGAGGTATCGCCAGGCCACAATGGCGCGGGGGCGTCAACGTCGAGAATGAATGTTCCCTCCGCAGTCTGGGCAGCTCTTTCGATACTTTCGTGGACGACCTCGTCGCGCTCCGCGGAGAGCAGTGGCTCATCATGCTCGGTCAGTGCGCTAATGATATCGACGCCTCGGAGATCCCCCGGCTGCTGCTCTTGACGGAGACGGCTGACGATACTGAGCTCGTCGTCAGTCGGTATCGAGGGAGAGCGTACGTTTCGTGCGCTCTCTACCGCCTCTCGCAGGCGTTGTCGGGCGGTTAGCATCTCTGCCTGCTGGATTGTCCGTACGCTAACTCCTAGGACCTGTGCCACGATCATACGCAATTCCCAAGGCTTGGGCTGGCGAACCGACGCGTGCGCGACAGCCCGTTTCCATACGTGGACCTCGCGGCGGATCTCCTCGAGGGTCTTCTGCCGCTGCAAGTTGGCTGACACGATCACCAGGTCGACATCGGCTCGTCGTGGCAATGCCCGGGGATCGACCAGGCGTACCGGAACCATCGACATTCCGCAGGCCCGTGCAGCCAGCACGCGCCGCCACCCGGACAGGATCAGCAGATCACCCGATCGTGCACCAGTCTCATCATCGTGCTCGGCCTCCAGCGCCAGGACCGGCTCAATAATCCCGAGTGCTGCGACCGAGTGTACGAAAAGTACCCCGTTGCTCGTCTGCAGAACCTCAGCTTCGGGTGTTTCGCCGTAGATCTCGCGATGGAGGGGATGGCGCACGAGTCGCTCAACTTCGCGCAACTGAACGACCCCACAGTTGGGGCATGGCGGGAGACGATGGCAGACACCACCGTTCAGGCAAGCCGGGCACGTCCCGCATCCTGGTGTCGAGCGACAGGTCGGGCACCGATCGAGAATGGGTAAAGTAGGGCGCCCATCCTCGCGGAGGACACCGATCGACTGAAGCCACGGAGAAAGGGGGGTAGAATCTATCCGACGCACCAACTTTGCCACGATACTCCCTTCAGGCTGAGACGCGGTTCGGGTCAGTCACCGTATACCGGCAGGTACGGTCGTGGCGACCCTCTGCTCGGATCTGTCGAGAACACAATGGCCCCCACCTACGTGAGAGCCGCTACGTGGTGGTCTACCAGGTCCCGACCGGTCGTAGATCCCAGCCATCGTAACGCGCTCCGCTCACCTGGTCAATCACACGATGGTCCTAGAGCGGGTGATACGGATGTAGGCAAGTGAAGGGAGAAGGGACACCCTCCTTGCTGTTGAAACTGGAGTTTCGCAGCGGGAGGATATCCGTGGACGAGCAGACGGACCTGCGCACGCGCATGCTACCAGCGGCGGGTGAGAGCAGCAAGGAGATTGTCGACAAAGCTACGGAGTTGGAAGGGGCGGTCCTCGCAACGGTGCTGCACCTAAGGGCGATCTGGCTGGGCATGCTCCTGAGCCAGTGGGGAGCGCACCTGGCGACAGAGACCGGAACACGCTTGGCGTGTGGCCGTGGCGGGAAGGCCCGCTGGGTCGAACGGCGCGCCAAGACGGTGTTAACCCTGGTGGGACGGGTGACCTATCGGCGAGCGTATGACCATTGTGCGTCGTGTCACCAGGGAGAGGGCTTGGGAGATTGGGCTTGATCCGGTTTCGTGGACAGGTTGATGTTCGGCGATAACCATCTCCCGGGCACGGGCCTCGTATTCGGGGGGCGTCGCGTAGCCGAGCGTGGAGTGACGCCGCTGGCGGTTGTACCAGACCTCGATGAACTCGAAGATCGCTAAACGCGCGGCGGCCCGCGTCGGCCAGACCTGGCGGTGCAGGAGCTCGACCTTGAGGGTCGCGCGGCCCAAAGGGCACCCCCTCTCGGCGACAGCGGTGCCGAAGCAGTCGCCAACAGTGCCCCTCAACGGCTACGCGATCATACTGGGTCGTGCCACGGCCACTTCCTTCGCGGATGCGCTTGCTCGACTACGTGATGCCGTGCTCGGATTGCTCCTCGCCAATACCAGCCTCTGGTGGACGGCGCTGGCGATCGATCTCGGCAACAGCCTCGTCGGGGGCATCGGCACCGT
>CADDYW010000038.1 GCA_902810745.1 Chloroflexota bacterium
CACCATCCCTCCCCCAGGCGCCTTCGTCGGCCCAGCCGGTGACCCTAGCCACGTGGGAGGTGGAGGACATCGCGTGCTTTCTCTCGACCGTCCCAATTTTCCAGCCACTCCATCCCCCGACTCTCCTGCAGCTGGCCGAGATTGCGTCGGCCAGGCGGTACCGGCGTGGCCAGTTCATTCATCTGGAAGGAGAGCCAGGTCGGTCGGTGTATATCCTGACCGAAGGTCACGTCAAGATCGTCCGAGACACCGAGGATGGACGCGAGGTAATCCTAAGGCTGCTGGGGCCCGGCGACGTGTTCGGCTTCGTGAGTATCCGCGCCGGAGGCGTGAACTGGTTTTCGGCTCAGGCGTGCGACAAGGCGGCCGCGCTGGAGCTTCCAGCACAGGAGTTCGTCCGTCTCCTGAGCGGTTCGACAGTCAGTATCCAGATCCTCGCGGAGATGCTGGGAGCCCTGCTGCGCGATGCGGAGCTGCGTATCTGTGACCTGCAGACGCGGGACGCGCACACCCGCCTTGCCAACACGCTGATCCACCTCGCGACGAGATCAGGCAGTCGGCAGGGTGGGCAATTCCAGGTCAGCCTGGCACTGACCCGTCAGGAGCTCGCGGATCTCGCGGGCACCAACGTCAGCACCGTGAGCCGGGCGGTCAGCGCCTGGATCAAGGCGGGTATCATCGCCGCTGGAAGGGAGTGGATTGCTATCCTGGACTACCCAGCCCTGCGCAGAATCGCGAAGGGCACCGGGCACTCCGGGGCGGCATCGTATCGGCGACGTGCCTCCTGACGCGTGCTTGGCGTCCGCGTCGATTACGCCAGAACCGGCTTCAGGTCAGACAGGCCCGGTTCGCGTGTAGCGGTCGTATGCCAATCGCGTCCCAACCTGCTGATGCCCGTGTCGTCGGCTCTCCTGGTCATCCTTTCCTGCTTATGCCTCATGAGCCGCGTCGGCACTGCCCGCGAGCGCGTCCGTGCGCTAGCGCATAGATGGGCAGCCAGGGCCGACCTACCATGAAGGTGGGTGATCGTGGCCTGCCACGCACGTACCGCACCGATTGCTCTCAGCGCATCGACGCGCGGTCAGGCGTCGAAATGATCAAGCATACCTGCAGCTGTCTGGTCGGTGGTCGTAGCGCTTTCTCTCTCTGCGGCACCCCGCCCGTTCGTTGGACACGTGTCTACCTGACCGACGAGCCTCGGTACATCCCCGGAGGGGGCACGGCACGCTGTCGAGCTACCAAGGTGTCGAGGTCAAGCTCCGCACCCCTGCGAGGCTGCCTACCGCGGTGCCACGGTACGCCACGATGGCAGCTCAGCCTCGGCTGCGTGCGCAGACCAGCGATCGGCTGTGTGCGGTAGGCGAGCGATTGCCCGGGAGGAGTCATGTATCGCGACCATAACCGCGACGATGAGGATCTCGCGGAAACGCTCCAGATCAATCACCGTCGGATCCCCGAGGAGACCCGGCGGAAGCTCGAGGGGTACGTCGCCGAGATCTTCACCACGCTCGGGCTAGATCTCCACACGCCTGCGACCAGGGACACGCCGGCGCGCTTCCTGCAGGCCATGCTGGATGCGACGGCCGGCTACGAGGGCGATCCCAAGCTGCTCAAGGTGTTCGAAAAGGAGTGTCACGGCGGGCCAGATTGCCGGCTGAGCCAGATCATCGAGGGGCCGATTCACTTCTTCGCGCTCTGCGAGCACCACGCGCTGCCGTTCCACGGCCACGCCTACGTCGGGTACATCGCCCACGAGCACATCATCGGTATCTCCAAGCTCACTCGACTCGTCCGTCTATTCGCCAATCGGTTCACCGT
Source organism: Chloroflexota bacterium (assembly GCA_902810745.1). Classification (GTDB taxonomy): domain Bacteria; phylum Chloroflexota; class UBA6077; order FW602-bin22; family CADDYW01; genus CADDYW01. Next base: position 1,819 of record CADDYW010000038.1, read on the forward strand.
CCAGGAGCGGATTGGCCAGCAGATTGCCGACGCGCTGGAGGTGATGCTCGAGCCACACGGCGTCGCGGTGTATCTGGAGGCGCACCACCTGTGCACGCAGATGCGCGGCGTTCGCGAGCTCTCGCCGCAGACGCGCACGACCTTCTGGCGCGGTGCCTACGATGACAACCCCGCGCTCCGCGCCGAGTTCTTCACCGCCTGCGGCCTGCCGCGATGAGAGTGCCCGAACCGTTCGCCACCCGGGTCGATGCGACCGAGGGCGAGATCATTCCCCTTCGAACGCAGCGACCGCTCGGCATGGTCCGTGGTACCTGCCCGCCCGCTCGGGTCGCGTGTCGACGCTGGAGAGCTTCATCTCTCCCTCGGATGAGGTCGCATCCCTGGGAGTTTCCGGACCCGTGGGGGACCGATCAGCGGCAAGAAGCCGCGCGACCGTGCCGATCGCTACCACGTCGCGGAGGGCCGAATATCTCCGCCGAAACACGTTGCGATCGACCGCGCACGTGGCCGACCTGTCGTACACGGGAACGATCGGCGCGGAGGCGATCCGAGAGTCCGTGGGCCGGCAATGTCCGGGTTGGACGGTGAGGCGCGAAGGGGCGTGAGTTGCTCGACAGCTCCCCGGCCGCGGAACACGCCGAGGACCTGTTCCTGCCGCCTGTCCCCGCCTGACGATCGGTGACCCGTCGCTCCGCCTGGTCGCGGGTCGGGGCTTTGGCCCAGACCGGCCCTGGGGAGCAGACTCGTCACGGCGAAGCGCGTGGATAGCCATCTGTCGCCGCGGTATTCCTCGGTGTCGAGCGAGACACCCTGACGCGTGGTACGCGCGCTGCCTCGCGGAGATGATGACCGTGCGTTCAATCGGCTTTGATCTGAAACCGGTTGCCCCGTTCCGGTTGGATCTGACTGTCTGGGCCCTTCGGCGTCGCCCGGACAACGCGATCGATCGCTGGGACGGGACTACCTACGGGCGCGTGCTGGTGGTGGGCAGGGCGCCGCTCCAGATGACGGTCACCCAGGCAGCACCCGCCGAATCGCCTCTCCTGAATATCCACATCTGCGGCTCGACCGCTACACCAGGGACGATACCGTCCGTGACGACGGCGATCGAGCGTCTCCTCGGTCTGGACATTGATCTCGCGCCGTTCTATCGCCTGGCGGTCGATGACCCACACCTCGGCAGCCTTGCTGCGCGGTTTCGCGGCCTGAAGCCGCCCCGCTTCCCGACCGTGTTCGAGGCGCTAGTCAATGCGATTGCCTGCCAGCAGATCACCCTCACCCAGGGCATCCGGCTGCTCAATCGTCTCGCCGACGTCTGCGGGCCGGCCATTCCAGAGACCGACCCGACGTTCCACGCGCTGCCCGGTCCGGCCGATCTGGCGCGCGTCGATCTGGAGACGCTCCGTGATCTTGGCTTCAGTCAGCAGAAGGCACGGGCGCTCGTCGAGGCGGGGCGCGCGGTCCTCGCGGGGACGCTGGACCTCGACGCCCTGGCGCACCTCGACGACGCGGCGGCGGTAGCGCGCTTGCAGGAGCTCCGCGGCGTCGGTCGCTGGACGGCCGAGTACGTCCTCTTGCGCGGCCTGGGACGCCTGGAGATCTTCCCCGGCGACGACGTCGGCGCGCGGAGGAACCTCCAGCGCTGGCTAGGTCTGGCATCTCCGCTCGATTACGAGGGTGTCCGCCGAGCCGTCGCGGCTTGGTATCCCTACGCTGGGCTCGTGTACTTCCATCTGCTGCTGGACCGTCTGGCCGCCCTGGGTTATCTGTCCCCGTCGGGAATACCAGACCATCGCCTGGCAGGGAGGAGTAACGAGGAGGCGCGATGAAGGGACCCGGGTGAAATGGGCGCAGGAGGCCCGGGAGATCGGCGAGGGCAAGCATCTGCTGACGATGACGTCGCTCGCGTCCACCCACGTCTTCACGCTGAAAAGGGCCCTTGCACTCGGGGTGTGCCAGGTGCGCTTTTCGGCCGCCTCGTTCCGGGTCACCACTCTCGGCGGGTCGAAGTCTCATCCTACCTCTGGCCAGACAGGAAGCTTCCGAATTCGCCGAGCTCCCGCACCTCCCGGCAGGCGGCTTCCGCGACTACCGGCTGGAGGTGGATGGAGAGGTTGAACATCCGGTAGGGCTGTCGCTGGCGGAGCTTCAGAGCATGTCCAGACGGCAGCAGATCACGTTACGTAACTGCAGCCGGGGATGATCAGGATCGCTGCACGCGGCGCGGTTCAACTGTCGACCCTCGCGCAGCTGATGCGTCCGCATTCTCGCGCCCTGCGCCATCCTCTATCCCTTGGCAAGGGTGGCGACGGTGGTGCTCGCTTCCCTCGATCAATGCGTGTGCGCCAGTGCCTCGCTGCGCTCGGCGATGCAGCGCAGCAGGTCGCTCCAGGATGCGTCGAATGCCAAGGTGCCCTCGCGCAGCAACTGCTCGGCGAGCGCCGACACGTCAACCCCGGCATCGGCGAAGCGGGCCAGGACGGCGTCGCAGTCGCCACCGTCGGCGGGCAGCGGGCCCGCGACCGTCCCGTGCTCGGCGAAGGCGTGCAGCGTCGCCTCGGGGATCGTGCTGATGGTGTCCGGCGCGGCGAGCGCGCTGACGTACAGCACGTCCGAAGCGAGCGGATCCTTCGTCCCGGTGCTTGCCCAGAGCAGACGCTGCACCAGCGCCCCGGCGCCGGCCAGCTTCTGCCAGCGCGCCGACGTGAGCAGGCCGCGATACGCCCGGTAGCACTGCTGGGCGATGGCGATTCCTAACCGGTCACGTAGTGTCTCGGGGACCCGGTCCAGCACCGCCTTATCCCAGCGGCTGATGAACACAGAGGCAACCGAGGGCACGGCCGGGTCGAGGCCCGCAGCGAGCCGCCGCTCGATCCCCCGGAAGTAGGCACCGGCAGCCGCGACGTACTGCTCGGGCGAGAAGAGGAGGGTGACGTTGATGGGCACGCCCGCGTAGATCGACTCCTCGATCGCGGCAAGGCCCTCGATGGTGCCTGGTATCTTGATGAAGAGGTTGGGCCGGGCCGCACGGAGGCGCAGTCGTCTGGCTTCCGCGACCGTGCCGGCCGCATCGTGGGCCAGGAGTGGTGACACCTCCAGCGAGACCCAGCCGTCGATGCCGCCGGTTGCCTCGTAGATCGGCCGGAAGAGGTCGGCTGCCTCGATCAGGTCCTCCAGCGCAAGCTCGAAGAATAGCTGCTCGCCGGTATAGCCTTCGCGCGCCTTTCGCCGGATCGACCTGTCGTAAGCGGTGGTCGACGTGATCGCGTGGTTGAAGATCGTCGGGTTGGAGGTAAGCCCGGTCACCGCGAACTCGTCGCGATAGCGGCGAAGCATCCCGCTTGTTAAAAGGTCACGCGTGATGTTGTCGAGCCAGATGCTCTGGCCCATCGCGCGGAGCTGCTCGATCCCGTTCATCGTATCTCTCCTTGAAATGTCCCGCCCGGCCCTCACGCGCGACGCACCGCTTTTTTGGTTGCATCCCGCTGCTCTGCGGAGCCGCAGTCTCTCGCGGCGCGAGGATCGCTCTGGCGGGTCAGACCGACGGATTCATCCCGCCGGGGCCGGCACCGCCCCACGGTCGGACGGGACCGGCAGACCGCAGTGGTGGAGCACCTTCAGAGCCACGCTTCCGAGTAGCGGTTGAGGCAGGCGGACTCCCAGATTCGAAGGTGCGGTCCATGCTAGTCCTGGCTGTCTGCAGCCGCTGGACCGGTAGTGAGCTGTCCCGATACACCACGACCGAGTGGCTCCCATCCTGCGGACGCGTGCCGCCATCGACCGCGACGACCGGAGCCGGGGGGACGGTGGCGCCACTCGCGCGGGCGCGCACCTGGACGTGAGGCCTGGACGCGTCGGCCAGCTTCGAGCCGTCGAGGCCAGCGAGCAACCACCTGTTTGGCACTGCTTACTGACACCCAGGAACCTCATAATCGGCCAGGAGTCGTGCTGTCCATGCGCTAGCGCATGGAACGGCTCGCTTTTCGCCCGCATACTGAGCGCCGTGGATGGGAGACTGGACAAGGGTTCTGGCTGCCTGGCCGTTCATCGACATCGGTCGATCGGACGATCCTCACCGCGCCTGATGGTTGGCGACCGGGCCTGGTACCTGAAGGAATACGTTTCGCGATGATCAGCATCCTTCGGAGTATCTGGATCGCGTTCACGCACACGTTTCGGAAGCGCGAGACTGTCCTCTATCCCGAGCAGAAAGCCTACATCCCGCCACGCTGGCGGGGACGGATCATCCTCTCGCGCGACCCGGACCACGGCGAGCGCTGCGTCGCGTGCTACCTTTGTGCGGCTGTCTGCCCGGTCTCCTGTATCGCACTCCAGGCAGCCGAGGATGAAACCGGGCGGCGTTACCCGTCATTCTTCCGGATCAACTTTTCGCGTTGTATCTTTTGCGGGTTTTGCGAGGATGCCTGCCCTACCTACGCGATCCAGCTCACGCCTGACTTCGAGATGGGGGAGTACGACCGTCAGAATCTCGTCTATGAGAAGGAGGATCTGCTGATCGACGGCCCGGGCAAGTATCCAGGCTACAACTACTACCGTGTCGCGGGTTTGGCGATCGGCGGCAAAGGAAAGGGCGAGGCCGAAAACGAAGATCCACCGATCAATCTCCGGTCCCTGCTGCCGTGATGACGCCTGACGAGCCCTGGTGGGTGCCTCGGCGGCTGCGAGACAGGAGATCGCGGAATGACTCGTCCGCGAGCGGCCAGGTGGTTCCGTTTTTCCGGAGGTACGGGCGATTCCATCTCAGACCCGGTCACACTCTCGCTTGCCGGGTGAAGGCTACGGGATGAATGGTGCGTTTTACGTCTGTTCGGTGGTGGCGATCCTGTCGACGGCTGCCGTCATCACCGGTCGGAATGCTGTTCACGCGCTCCTCTACCTGATCGTCTCGCTCTTCGCGGTGGCCCTGATTTTCGTGACACTGGGCGCTCCATTTGTCGCGGCGCTCGAGATCATCGTCTACGCGGGCGCGATCATGGTGCTCTTTGTGTTTGTCGTCATCCTGCTCAACGTCACGCCGGAAGCGCTCCGGCGCGAGCAGGAGTGGCTCGCACCGTCCGCGTGGATCGGCCCGTCCATCCTTACCGCCGCGCTTCTCATCGCCCTCGTCGCGATCCTTTTTGGACATGGCACGGCGCTGGGCAGCAAGCCGGTTGGCCCATCGATCGTCGGGGCCGCGCTTTACAGCGTCTACACAATCGGCGTCGAGCTGGCCTCGATGCTTCTCCTGGCCGGGCTGGTCGGGGCGTACCACCTTGGTCACCGAGCGGCGGACGTGGAGGAGAAGCTGGATTCTGGCTCGACCGTGCAGGATGCCCGAGAAAGAGTGCTCAGTGCCGACGAACCGCCGCTGGGCCAGCTGCCATCGGTCGGCGGGGAGGCTGTATCTCGAGTAGCTCAGAGCGGCAGGCGATGACTGACAGCATCTGGACGACCCGCGCGATGCACCGCTTGAGCAGCGGCATCCCTGGAATTGCGCAAGGTGCTCCGGAGGAACGATCGAGATGACGACGGTATCGATGGAAACAGGCCTGCTCGTCGCCGCGGTGCTCTTTCTGCTGGGCTTCCTCGGGGTTATGGTCCGGCGTGATGTCCTGTTCATGCTCATGTCGATCGAAGTGATGCTCAACGCGGCCGGACTGGCCTTCGTCGTCGCTGGGGCGCGGTGGTCTCAGCCGGATGGACAGGTGATGTTCCTCTTCATTCTGGCCACGGCGGCCGCGGAAGCATCGGTCGGGCTCGCGCTCCTGATTCAATTCTCTCGACGGTTCAAAACGCTGGACGTGGACGCCGCGAGCAAGCTGCGAGGGTAAGCCGTGCTCTCACTCGTGTGGCTCATTCCGATCCTGCCGTTCCTCGGCTTCGTGCTGCTCGCCATCGTCGGGCCGCGCCTCTCGCGAGCCTGGATCGCGTGGATTGGCGTCGGGTCGGTCGGGCTGTCAACCCTCGTCGCCGTGCTCGTGGCGATCGGCTTCGCGATTGCTCCGCCACAGCTTCAGACCTTCCGTCAGACTCTCTGGACCTGGATACGGGTGGGCGATTTCTCGCCCGGAATCGATTTTTACCTGGATTCGCTCGCGCTCGTCATGGTACTGGTGGTCGCCGGTGTCAGCTTCGTCATCCACGTCTACTCAATCGGCTACATGCGCGATGAGGAGGGCTACAGCCGGTTCTTTGCCTATATGAACCTGTTCGTGGGCTCGATGCTGACGCTGGTGCTTGCTGGCAACCTGCTGCTCCTCTACCTTGGCTGGGAGGGCGTCGGCCTCTGCAGCTACCTGCTTATCGGCTTCTGGTACCGCGATCCCGCCAACGGCCGCGCAGCGCGGAAGGCGTTCATCGTCACCCGTCTGGGCGACACGGCGATGATCATCGGCCTCTTCCTCCTGTTCACCAATCTCCGAACGCTAGACATCCAGGGAGTTCTGCAACAGGCGACACAGCACTGGACCGTTAGCTCGGGTATCGCGGTTGTCGCCGCGGCGCTCCTGCTCGGGGGAGCGCTGGGGAAATCGGCTCAGCTTCCTCTCCAGGTCTGGCTTCCCGACGCGATGGCTGGCCCAACGCCGGTGAGCGCGCTGATCCACGCGGCGACCATGGTGACCGCGGGGGTCTACCTGATTGCGCGCACACACGTCCTCTTCACGCTCGCGCCGGCCATCCAGCTCGTTGTCGCGATCATTGGCGCCGCTACTCTGCTGCTCGCGGGATTCAGTGCTCTCGTTCAATGGGATATCAAGCGCGCGCTGGCCTACTCGACGATCAGCCAGATCGGGTACATGTTCCTCGCGCTCGGCGTCGGGGCCTGGGGTGCAGCCATCTTCCACCTGATGACCCACGCGTTCTTCAAGGCCCTCCTCTTCATGGCCGCGGGCGTCGTAATCCTGGGGCTCCATCACGAGCAGGATATGTCGCGCATGGGAGGACTGCGGAGAGAGTTTCCACTTGCCTTCTGGACTTTTCTGATCGGCTCCGCGTCGCTGGCCGCGCTCCCGCTGGTGACGGCCGGCTTCTACAGCAAGGATCTGATCCTCTGGGCGGCGTGGTCGTCGCCCCAGGGCAGCGTCTGGCTATGGCTGGCCGGCGCGGTGGGAGCGCTCCTGACCGCGCTCTACGCGTTCCGGATGGTCTTCTTGACCTTTTTTGGCGCGGAGAGGGAAGTCGGTCACTGGGAGCCTGGCGCCAGCATGCGCATCCCGCTGGTGGTGCTCGCGGCTCTTTCCATCGTCGGCGGGTTCGTCGAGCTGCCGGCTCCCTGGGGCAACCTGCCCTTGTTCACACGGTTTCTCGGGGCGGTCCTCCCGGTTCCGGCCGAGGCGCGTGGCGGGCCGGGAGCTGAGCTCGCGCTCCAGATCGTCACCGCGGCGATCTCGATCGTTGGTATCTACCTGGCCTATCTCTTCTATCTCCGTCGGCCGCGTGCCGTCGAGTATCCCTCTCCGAGCGGCATCACTGGCGCCTTGAATCGCTTCTGGATGGCGGGCTGGGGTTTCGATTGGCTGTATGATCGTGCCCTGATCGGGCCCTACACCTGGCTCGCGCACGCCGACCGGAACGACGTGATCGACCTTCTGTACCAGGGGCTGAGCAGATTGCTGGCACTGGGATACCAGGGACTGCGTCAGACTCAGAACGGGCAGGTACGCTCGTATGCGCTGGGCATAGGAATCGGCGCGGTGATCATCGTGGTCGTGGTGGCACTCTCATGATCCTGATCGCGCTCATCGTTATTCCCTTCGCGGGTGGCCTTCTCGCGTGGCTCGCCGAGCGTCAAAGCGTAATGGCGGCGCGGCTCGTCGCACTCGCGGCGGTGCTGATCGACCTGATGGTCGCGATGGTCGTCTGGGCCCAGCACCTTGGCGAACTCGCGGTGGTGCGCTCGGGTCCGTGGCTGGTGACGTTCTATCAGCCTTGGATCCCTCAGGCTGGTATCCACCTCAACCTGGCGCTCGACGGACTGAGCCTCGTTCTGGTCGTTCTGACTGCTTTCCTCGGGGTCGTCGCCGTCGCCGTCTCCTGGAACGAGATCTCCCAGCGCGTCGGGCTCTTCCACTTCAATCTGCTGTGGGTGCTCGCCGCCACGACCGGCGTCTTCCTGGCGCTCGATCTCTTCCTCTTCTATTTCTTCTGGGAGATGATGCTGGTTCCCATGTTCTTCCTCATTGCCATCTGGGGCGAAGGCAATCGGGTAGCGGCGGCGATCAAGTTCTTCGTCTTTACCCAGGTCGGCGGTCTCCTCATGCTGGTTGCGATTCTGGGACTCTACATCACTCATGGTCAGGCCAGTGGATCCTACACGTTCGACTACCTCCAGCTCCTTGGCACGCAAACGTCGCCGTCCCTGGCCATCTGGCTCATGCTCGGCTTCTTCATCGCTTTCGCGGTGAAGGTTCCGCTCGTTCCCATTCACAGCTGGCTGCCCGATGCCTACACGAGCGCGCCGGTCGCGGGGACGATCATCCTCGCGGGCCTCATGGCCAAGACCGGCATCTACGGGATCCTGCGGTTTGTGATTCCGCTGTTCCCGGCCGCTGCGGCGGCGTTCGCGCCCGTCGCGATGGCGCTCGCGGTCATCGGCGTGCTCTACGGGGCGGTTGTCGCTTTTTCCCAGGCCGACGCCAAGCGCCTCGTCGCGTACGCGAGCTTGAGCCACGTCGGGCTGATCACACTCGGGGTCTTCGCCTGGACGCAGCTAGCTCTCCAGGGAGTCGTCCTGCAGATGGTGTGTCACGGGATCGTCGTCGCAGCGCTCTTCCTGCTGGTCGGCGCGATCGAGGCGCGCATTCGTACGCGCGACCTGGCCCAGATGCAGGGCCTGTGGTCGACCACGCCGCGGCTGGGCGCGATATCCTTGCTTTTTGCGCTGGCGCTGCTCGGTCTCCCCGGTCTGGGCACCTTTGTCGGCGAATTTCTGGTCCTGCTCGGGACATACGCTGTCCGCTCGGTTTTCGCGATCATCGCTGCGCTCGGCATCGTCCTGACCACGATCTACGCGCTGTGGCTGGTCCAGCGCGCGTTCCAGGGCGTCCAGGTCGAAGGCCGTGAGCTGCCGGATCTTTCCCGACGCGAGCTGCTGCTGTCCGCCGTGCTGATCGTCGTCATCGTCTGGCTCGGCCTCTATCCGCAGCCGGTTCTCGATACCGCCAGTCAGTCACTCGAGAACCTTCGCACGAGCGTCGCGACATCCTACGTTGCCAACGTCTCGCCAGCCCGGAGCGTAGCCTGGCTGGAATCGAGCGGAGCCGTCCAGATGGCTCTCTTCCAAGGTGGTCGGCAATGACGATCAACCAGCTCGAGTCGCTGCTGCCTTTGATGATTCTGGCCCTGGCCACGGTCGTCGTGATGCTCGCGATCGCGGTGCGGCGCGATCATCGGCTGACGGTCGCGCTGACGCTGCTGGGCCTGCTCGTTGCGTTCGTGACCCTCCTGGTGGCGGGCCCATCCGCAACCGGCGCGGTGACGCCACTGTTGACGCTCGACGCGTTCGCCCGCTTCTTCATCGGTCTGGATCTCATCACCAGCTTCGCGGTGGCAATGCTCTCCTACCGCTACCTGGAGCTCCACGCGGAGAACCGAGACGAGCTTTACATCCTTCTCCTGCTCGCCACGCTGGGTTCAGCGGTGCTCGTCGCCGCCAGCCACTTCGCGTCTTTCTTCCTTGGCCTGGAGATCCTCAGCGTGTCGCTGTACGCGCTGCTCGGCTATCAGCGAAGCCGCGCGGGCAGTGTCGAGGCTGCTGTCAAGTACCTGATCCTGGCCGCGACGTCCGGGGCATTCCTGCTCTTCGGCCTGGCGCTCGTCTACGCCGACTCGGGAACGATGGAGTTCGCGCGCCTCGCCACGCTCCAGCCGACGGCGCGCAGTCCTCTGTTGCTGGTCGGGATGGGAATGGCCGTGATTGGCATCGGCTACAAGCTCGGAGTTGTGCCATTTCACCTCTGGACGCCGGACGTCTACGAGGGGGCACCGGCGCCAGTCGTCGCGTTCATCGCAACGGTCTCGAAGGCGAGCATGTTCGCGCTGCTCTTGAGATTGTTCACCCACGTCGGTCTCACGTCCACGGCGCCGCTCTTCGTGGTGTTCGTGGCAATCGCGATCGCGTCGATGCTCGCGGGCAACCTGCTGGGCATGCTCCAGGCGAATGTCAAGCGCGTTCTCGCCTACTCGTCGATCGCCCATATGGGCTACCTTCTGGTCGCCTTTCTCGCCGGAGGCGCCCTGGGAATCGCGGCGGCGACCTTCTACCTCGTAACATACGTGGCGGCGACGCTCGGGGCTTTCGCGGTGATCACCGTCGTCTCCGACGCTGGCCGCGACGCAGATAGCCTGGAAGATTACCGAGGCCTGTTCTGGCAGCACCCGTGGCTCGCCACCGCGTTCACGATTGCCTTGCTCTCTCTGGCGGGTATTCCGCTGACGGGAGGGTTCATCGGAAAGTTCTACCTGGTCGACGCGGGCATCGGCGCGTCGCTCTGGGCGCTGGTGGTCATCCTGGTCCTGTCGAGCGTCGTCGGCCTGTTTTACTACCTGCGGGTCGCGATCCCGATGTTCAGCCAGCCGGCCGGTGGGACTCAGCGCAAGATTCCAGTTCCGGCGTCGTCAGGGGGCGCCTCGTGGGTCTTGGCGGCCGTCGCGATCATCGTCGTCGTGCTTGGCGTGTTCCCCTCGCCGGTCTTACAGATAGTACAGGCCGCCGTGGCCGGACTCGCGTGATCGATGCTGTCGAGGAGATGAGGAACCATGCCTGAGAGCCAGCCAGCCCTTCTCTGGCCCCTGGTCGTCTACGTCGTGCTCGTGCTCCTCGTGGTGTCGGGGATGCTCGGCCTGTCGTACGTGCTGGGTCAGCGCCACCAGGAGCCAGAGACCGGTCAGCCGTACGAGTCGGGCATTGTCGCGACCGGTTCGGTACACGTCCGGGTGGGCGTCCGGTTTTACCTGATCGCGGCGTTTTTCGTCATCTTCGATCTCGAATCCGCGTTCATCTTCGCCTGGGCGATCGCAGTTCGCCAGGCCGGCTGGCTCGGTTTCGTCGAGATCTGCATCTTTGTCGGCGTTCTGGTTGCCGGCCTGGTCTATCTCTGGCGATTGGGCGCCCTCGACGCGGGGACCCGCCGCGAGCGGCGTCCGACGCTACGCTAGCGGGGAGGATATCGGAGACATGCGCTTCTGGTTGACTCGACCGGGTGATCCCCCGTCGGCAAGGCAGGAGATCGAGTCCTATGAGCAATCGGCACGGCGGGTCGTTCTCTTGTCCCGGCTTCAGGACCTTCTGGCGTGGGGACGTAAGAACTCGATCTGGCCCTTCAACTTTGGCCTTTCGTGCTGCTACGTCGAGATGGCGACGAGCATCACGAGCAAATACGACATTGCGCGCTTCGGCGCTGAAGTGATTCGCGGCTCGCCGCGCGAGGCGGACGTCATCGTGATCGCGGGCACGGTCTTCATCAAGATGGCACCGATCATCCGGCGGCTCTACGAGCAGATGATGGAGCCGCGCTGGGTGATCTCGATGGGCTCGTGCGCCAACTCCGGCGGGATGTATGACATCTATAGCGTCGTCCAGGGCGTCGATAAGTTTCTGCCCGTAGACGTCTACGTCCCCGGCTGCCCTCCCCGACCTGAGGCCTTCATGCAGGGGCTACTTCTTCTTCAAAAGGCCGTCGGCACCGAGAAGCGGCCTTTGAGCTGGATGATTGGCCCGCAAGGGGTCGTCGAGATGCCGATGCCCGCGGAGCGCGACCTGAGGCGCCTGGAGAGGCAGCGAGCCACGACGCTGCGTTCGCCCGACGAGGTCTAGCGACCGTCCGGCGTGCAGCTGTAGGTTTTGGGACGAACACGAGCTAAGCGGCAGGCAGGTAAGATGCAGCCATCGGTACCGTCGGGTCCAGCAGTTCCGAGCGAAACACAGCCGAATGTCGTGCAGGAGCTGCGCGATCGATTCGGCGAGGGAATCCTCGCGCAGCAGACCACGTCAGACGAGATTCCGACCGCCTGGGTGGCGCCGACGAGCCTGCGTGGCATCCTGCAGTACCTCAAGACAAGGCCAGACGGAGCGTTCCAGACGCTGTACGACCTGACGGCGATCGACGAGCGCACGCGAACGCACCGCGACGGCCAGCCCGCGAGTACGTTCACTGTCGTCTATCACCTGCTGTCGTACACCCTGAACCAGGACGTGCGACTGAAGGTACCGCTCCTCGGCGAGACGCCGTTGGTGCCGAGCATCGTCGGCATCTGGCCGTCGGCGAACTGGTACGAGCGCGAGGTCTGGGACCTGTTTGGGATCACGTTCGAGGGCCATCCCCACCTCAGGCGCCTGATCATGCCGCCGACCTGGCAAGGGCATCCTTTGCGCAAAGATCACCCGGCGCGCGCGACGGAGATGGGACCGTTTCAGCTACCCGAGGAAAAGGCCCTGGTCGAGCAGGAGGCGCTGCGGTTCCGACCGGAAGACTGGGGAATGACCCCCCACGGTGAGAGCAGCGACTACATCTTCCTCAACGTCGGTCCGCAGCACCCCGGCACCCACGGCGTCCTCCGCATCGCGCTTCAGCTCGACGGCGAGGAGATCGTGGATGCGATTCCGGATATCGGCTATCACCACCGGGGCGCCGAGAAGATGGGTGAGCGGCAGTCCTGGCACACCTACATCCCCTACACCGATCGCGTGGATTACCTTGGCGGCGTGATGAACAACTTCCCTTATCTCCTCGCGGTGGAGAAGCTGGCCGGCATCGAGGTACCGGACCGCGCCAAGGTGATTCGCATCATGATGTCCGAGCTTTTCCGCCTGGCGAGCCACCTGGTGTGGTACGGGACGTTTGCGCAGGACGTCGGCGCGCTGTCGCCAGTGTTCTACATGTTTTCCGACCGCGAGCGCATCTTCGAGATCGTGGAAGCGGTCTGTGGCGGCCGGATGCACCCGAACTGGTTTCGTATCGGCGGTGTTGCCCAGGATCTGCCGAATGGCTGGGACCGGCTGGTGCGCGAGTTTATCCGGTACCTACCTCGACGGCTCGACGAGTACGATCGCATGGTGATGCGGAACAGTATTTTCAAGGCGCGCACCGTGGGTATCGGCAGCTACACCCTCGCGGATGCGCTCGAGTGGGGCGTGACCGGTCCAGGGCTGCGCGCGTGCGGGCTGGAGTGGGATTTCCGAAAACAGCGGCCGTACGGAGGCTACGATCAGTTCGAGTTCGAGATCCCTACGGCCAAGCGGGGCGATTGCTACGACCGGGCGCTCGTCCGCGTCGAGGAGATGCGCCAGAGCCTGCGAATAATCGAGCAATGCCTGAACAACATGCCACCTGGCCCGTACAAGTCCGATCATCCACTGGCGACGCCGCCGCTCAAAGAGAGGACGATGCACGACATCGAGACTTTGATCACCCACTTTCTCGGCGTGAGCTGGGGACCGGTGATCCCGCCGGGCGAGGCGGCGTGCGGCGTCGAAGCGACCAAGGGCAATAATACCTACTACCTGATCAGCGATGGCAGCACGATCCCGTACCGGGTCCGTATCCGCACACCGTCGTTCCCACACCTGCAGATGCTGCCGCTGATTAGCCGGGGGTACGGTATCCCCGATCTTCTGGCGATTCTGGGAAGCATCGACTACGTTCTGGCTGACGTCGATCGTTGAGAGGGACTAGCAGCGTGTTGAGCGACGAAGAGAGGCGTGAGATCGAGGCCGAGTTCCCGCGTTATCAGACCAAACGTGCCGTCAGCATCGACGCGATGAAGATCGTCCAGCGCCACCGCGGCTGGGTGTCCGACGAGGCGCTTCGGGACATCGCCGAGCTGCTCGACATGACCACGGACGAGCTGGAAGGCCTCGCAACGTTCTATCCCATGATTTATCGGGAGCCGGTGGGAAAGCACGTCGTCTTGTACTGCGACAGCATCAGCTGCTGGATCATGGGATGCGATCGTGTGCGCGAGCACCTCGAGATGCGCCTCGGCGTGAAACCGGGTGAAACCACGCCCGACGGACGATTCACTCTCTTGCCAATCGTTTGTCTCGGAGCGTGCGATCACGCGCCGGTGATGATGGTCGACGACGATCTGTATCGCGACCTCGAGCCGCTGCAGATCGACGACATCCTCACGCGGTACGCGTAGGAGGCATCCGGATGGAGCACACAGAGCAACCGCTTACCCGGCTGATCCGTCCGGGCGAAGAGCCCCTGGACATCGAGCAGTACGAGCGAGCGGGTGGGTACCAGGCAGTCCGGAAGGCGCTGGGCATGGCGCCAGCGGACGTCATTACGATCGTGAAGGACTCGAATCTGCGCGGCCGTGGTGGGGCTGGCTTCCCGACGGGCTTGAAGTGGAGTCTCGTACCGGCCGGACCGGACGCGCCGCGTCCTAAGTACTTCGTCGCGAACGCCGATGAGATGGAGCCGGGCACCTTCAAAGACCGGTTCCTGCTCGAGGGCAATCCGCACCAGCTGATCGAGGGGATCATCGTCGGCGCGTACGCGATCGAGGCCGAGGTCGCGTACATCTTCCTCCGCTGGGCCTACAAGCTCGCGGCGCAGCGGCTGGAGAAAGCTATTGCCGAAGCCTACGCGCATCACTATCTCGGCAAGAATATCCTGGGATCCGGGTTCAATCTCGATCTGTACCTGCACGTGAGCGCGGGCCGCTACATGTGCGGTGAGGAGACCGGGCTGCTGAACGCGCTCGAAGGGAAGCGAGCAAATCCACGTTCCAAGCCGCCCCATCCGGTCGTCAGCGGCCTCTGGGGAAAACCGACCGTGATCAACAATGTCGAGACGGTGAGCAACGTCCGCCACATCATCAATAACGGAGCGGAATGGTTCAAGGGGTTAAGCCGTAGCGCAGATGGCGGGACCAAGCTGTACGGGGTCAGCGGGAAGGTGAAGAGGCCCGGGCTGTGGGAGCTGCCGATGGGAACCACCGTTCGGGAGATCCTGGAAGAATACGCGGGCGGTATGCGCGATGGCCTCGAGCTGCGCGGATTCCTGCCCGGCGGTGCGTCGACTGACTTCCTGACGCCCGAGCACCTCGACATCCCCATGGACTACGACTCGATCCAGAAGGCGGGAAGCCGCCTGGGGACGGGCCTGATGATCGTGCTCGACGACCAGACGTGCCCGGTCGGGATGACGCTCAACCTCGAGCACTTCTTCGCCCAGGAGTCTTGCGGCTGGTGCACGCCGTGCTGGGCGGGCCTGCAGTGGACCGAGCGTCTCCTTCAGGGACTCGAAAACGGGGATGGACGGCCGGAAGACCTGGATCGGCTGGCGATGCATACGCGAATGCTCCGACCGGGCAACACGTTCTGTCCGCTGGCTCCGGGCGCGATGGAGCCTCTCCAGAGCGCCCTCCGGTACTTCAGAGACGATTTCGAGCGACACGTCAGCGAGAAGCGATGCCCCTGGAGATAAGCCATGCCGGTCATTTTGATCGATAACCAGCGTTTCGAAGTCGAGCCTGGACACAACCTCCTCCAGGCGTGTCTCTCGCTCGGTTTCAATCTCCCCTACTTCTGCTGGCATCCGGCGCTGAACTCCGTCGGCGCTTGCCGCCAGTGCGCAGTCAAGCAGTTCCGAGACGAAAAGGATACGCGCGGTCGACTGGTCATGGCCTGCATGACGCCCGCGGAGGATGGAACCCGGATCTCGATCGAGGACCCCGAGGCGCGTGCGTTTCGCTCGTGTATCACCGAATGGATGATGATCAACCATCCCCACGATTGCCCGGTCTGCGACGAGGGCGGCGAATGCCACCTGCAGGACATGGTGGTGATGACCGGCCACAGCTATCGTCGTTACCGCGGCCACAAACGAACGTTCTGGAACCAGGATCTCGGCCCCTTCGTCAATCACGAGATGAACCGCTGCATTCAGTGCTATCGTTGCGTGCGCTTCTATCGCGACTACGCTGGCGGACGTGACTTCGACGCGTACCGGCTGCGCAACCAGGTCTACTTCGGCCGTCAGACTGATGGCACGCTGGAAAGTGAGTTCAGCGGCAATCTGGTCGAGATCTGCCCCACCGGCGTATTCACCGACAAGTCGTTCAAGTCGCACTATACTCGGAAGTGGGATCTGCAGACGGCGCCGTCGATCTGCGTTCACTGTGCCCTCGGCTGCAACACGATCCCCGGCGAGCGATACGGCGTGCTCCGCCGCATCCGCAACCGCTACCACGGAGATATCAACGGGTATTTCCTGTGCGATCGCGGGCGATACGGCTATGAGTTCGTGAATAGCGATCGCCGCATTCGATCGCCACTCATGCGATCACGTCCGAACGACCCGCCGGATACAGCACGCAAAGATACGGCTCTCGGCCAGATTGGGCAGATGCTCTCGAGCGACGCGAAGGTGATCGGGATCGGGTCGCCCCGCGCGTCGCTCGAGGCCAATTACGCGCTTTGGACGCTCGTGGGACCGGAGCGCTTCTACCTCGGGGTGTCCGACGCGGAGCACCGAGCTATCACGACCGTCCTGGAGATGCTGCGAAATGGCCCCGCGCGAACGCCAACGCTGCAGGAGGCCTCTCTCGCCGATGCGGTCCTCATCCTGGGCGAGGATGTGACTAACGTCGCGCCCATGCTCGCGCTGGCCCTGCGTCAGTCGGTCCGCCGGCAACCCATGGAGATCGCGCACAAGCTGAGAATCTCCGAGTGGGACGACCAGAACGTCCGCGAGGTCGTCCAGGACGTGAAGGGCCCGTTGTTCATCGCCTCGCTCTGCGCCACGCGGCTGGACGACGTTGCGACCGAGACGTACCACGCGGCCCCGGCAGATCTCGCCCGCCTGGCGCTTGCCGTCGCCGGGATACTGCGCGGCGACGAAGGCTCGATTCCGGACCTGCCGGACACTGCAGGCTCGCTCGCCGGGCGAATCGCGTCGGCGCTTCGAGGCGCAAAGCGTCCGCTCGTCGTCTCGGGCACAAGCCTGCTCAGCGAGGAGATTATTCGAGCGGCGGCGGCCGTGGCGTGGGCGTTGTGTCGGCAAGGGTCTGACGCACGGCTCGGTTACACCGTGCCCGAGTGCAACAGCCTCGGCCTCGCCCTGATCGGCGGCGGCAGCCTCGACGACGCCTTCCGCGCTGTGCAGGATGGGACCGCCGACACGGTGGTCATCCTCGAGAACGATCTCTACCGCCGCGCGACCTCGGCTGCGGTGAACCAGCTCTTCGAGAGTGCAAAACACGTCATCGTGATTGATAGTCTGGCGACCCCGACCACCGGGAAGGCCGACGTCGTCCTGCCAGCGGCGACCTTCGCCGAGGGCGACGGTACACTGGTCAACAACGAAGGACGGGCGCAGCGATTCTATCAAGTCTTCGTGCCGAGCGGTGAGATCCAGGAAAGCTGGCGCTGGCTTCGCGACGTACGGGCTGCATCCGGGCGGGGTACGAGCGACGTCTGGCAGAATCTCGACGACATCACCACGGCGATGAGCCGCGACCTGCCGATCCTCAGCCTCGTTACCGAGATCGCACCGCCCGCGACCTTCCGGATCGATGGCGAGAAGATACCGCGGCAGCCAGCGCGATTCAGCGGCCGTACCGCCATGCACGCGAATGTCAGCGTGCACGAGCCGAAGCCACCGGACGACCCCGACTCGGCGCTCGCCTTCTCGATGGAAGGATATCCCGGTCAGCCACCGCCGCCACTGATTCCCCGGTTCTGGGCTCCCGGCTGGAACTCGATTCAGTCGTTGAACAAGTTCCAGGAGGAGGTGGGTGGTCCGCTGCGCGGCGGGAATCCGGGGCGCCGCCTGATCGAGCCGGCGGGCGACACGAAAGAGTTCACGATCGCGGCAGCCCCGCCCTTTTTCGCGCGTCGATCCGGCGAGTGGCTGATCGTTCCGCTCTATCACATCTTCGGTTCGGAGGAGCTGAGTGTCTTGAGTCCGGGCATTGCCAGTCTGACGCCGCGACCCTACATTGGACTGAATCCTGACGACGCCGCCGAAATCGGCGTCTCGGGAGCCCGCGAAGTCGAGCTCGTCGTCGATGACGTCATCTATCACCTACCGGTGATGCTGATCCCGTCGCTGCCAACCGGTGTCGCCGGGCTGCCCATGGGTATCCCTGGCGTTCCGTGGGTAGCACTGCCGGGGTGGTATTCTCTCAAACCAGCCCGTCCGGGCGAGCACGTTCCATGAGCGAGACAGTGCGGTCCCTTATCATCGTCGTCGGCGTTCTCGTCGTCGCCCTCAGCGTCGCGGCGTGGCTGATCTGGCTCGAGCGGCGGTTGCTCGCCCTCTGGCAGGATCGCTATGGCCCAAATCGCGTGGGTCCATTCGGGCTCCTCCAGATTCTGGCCGATGTCATCAAGATCTTCAGCAAAGAAGACTGGACACCTCCCTTTGCCGACAAGCCGGTGTTTGTCATCGCGCCCGCGATCATCATGGTCACGGTGCTGACGTCGTTCGCCATTATCCCGGTTTCACCTGGAATCGTCGTTGCGAACCTCGACGTCGGTGTCCTCTTCTTTCTCGCGATGTCGTCGCTTGGCGTGTACAGTGTTGTCCTGGCAGGCTGGGCGTCGGGGAACAAGTATTCTCTCCTGGGCGGTTTACGGGCCTGCGCCCAGATGTTCAGCTACGAAGTGTTCATGGGGATTTCGCTGATGGGCGTCGTCATGCTCGCGGGCTCGTTCAATCTCAGCCGCATCGTCGAAGCGCAGCGACAAATGTGGTTCTGTATTCCTCAGATCCTGGGGCTCATCACCTTCTTCATCGCGGGCGTTGCCGAAACACGGCGTCTACCGTTCGACCTGCCTGAATCGGAAAGCGAGCTCGTCGCCGGATTCCACGTGGAGTATTCCGGAATGAAGTTTGGCATGTTTTTCGTCGGCGAATACCTCGGGATCACCTTGATCTCGGCAATGGTCGTCACGCTGTTCTTTGGCGGCTGGCTTGGGCCGATTCTGCCGCCGATTATCTGGTTCGCGATCAAAACTGTTCTCGTGATCTCGATCTTCATCCTGCTCCGTGCATCGCTGCCTCGTCCGCGGTACGATCAGCTCATCGCATTTGGCTGGAAGGTCGTGCTGCCGATTGCCCTGCTGAACCTCCTGGTTACCGGCGGAGTCATTCTCGCCACGTCCGCCCCGGCCTGAGCCAGGCCACGCGGCCACGTTTCTGAGCCGGAGATGCCTGGACGTAAGGGACCGCGAAATAGCTCAGGTCCTCCTTGCCCACGTCGACCCCGGCGCACTCTCCGGACTTCACAGAGGAACCAGGGCAAGGAGGTTCTGACGCCAAGCGATCTTCCCCCTGTCATGACACGCGTGGTCGAGCAAAGGCGTCTCCGGAGGCCCGGGATGCCGAGAGAGATAGCGACCGATGGGATCTGGCGCGCAGTGTGCCGAGATTCGCGGTAGAGTGCGGGGGAGCGTTGGGATGAGCTGCCTTCCGTTACGTGACTATGGAATCATCGGGGACAGCCGGTCGGCGGCACTGGTCTCTCTGGATGGCTCGATCGACTGGTGGTGCGTTCCTCACTTCGACAGCGCGTCTATGTTTGGCCGTCTGCTGGATCAGGAGCGTGGGGGCTTCTTCAGCATTCGTCCAGCTGCCGCCTTCCGTGCGCACCGCCGCTATCTCGGACCGACGAACATCCTGGTGACGACTTTCACAACGCCCGATGGCACGGCCGAGCTGACGGATCTGATGCCCGCTCTGACCGAGGAGCAGAAACGGCGCCGCCTGATGCCTTATCGGGAGATGATTCGCCGGCTCGAAGGGACGGCTGGAGCCGTATCCTTTGCTATCACCTTCGCGCCACGCTTCGATTATGGAGAGATCGTCCCCCGCCTCGAGTCACGCGGTCCCTATGACGTTCGTGCGCAGGTCGGCCATCGCCTGGTGCACGTGCGTTCGGATGTGCCACTGGCGGTCGAGGGCTGCCGGGCCTCCTGCCGCCTCACGATTCGGCCCGGCGAGCACCACGATATTGTCGTCGCCTACAGCGAGGATGCTCCGAGCGTCTATCCCTGCCTGGGCACGGATCTGGATGAGGTCATCACGCTCTCCCGCGAGTTCTGGCAGAGGTGGTCGGCTCAGTGCGGTTACGATGGCCCGTACGCCCAGGCTGTGCTGCGGAGCGCCCTCGTCCTCAAGCTCCTTGCCTATGCTCCGTCGGGTGCAATTGTCGCGGCGCCTACGACCTCGCTGCCGGAGAACCTGGGCGGCGTGCGAAACTGGGACTACCGTTACTGCTGGCTACGCGACGCGTCGATGATGGTTCGCGTGCTCTGTGACCTCGGCTTCCACCGTGAGAGCCATGCCTTTGGCCAGTGGCTCCTCCACGCGACTGCGCTGACCCATCCGGCCCTGCAGATCGTCTATACGCCGTTCGGCAACGCGCGCATCCCCGAGCGGGTCCTCGTGTTCCTGTCGGGATACTGCGGTTCCCGCCCGGTCCGGGTGGGGAACGCGGCCGACGACCAGCTTCAGCTCGACGTCTACGGCGAGGTCTTTGGCGCGCTCGAGCACCTCTATCGGGAGCTCGGCACGATTGACGACGATACCCGTCGCCTCCTCGTCAACGCCGCCGATCTCGTGGCGCGAATCTGGAAAGAGCCGGACGAGGGGATCTGGGAGCCACGCTCCGGACGGCAGCAGAACGTCTACTCGAAGGTGATGTGCTGGGCCGCGCTCGATCGAGCGATTCGGATCGCTCGATCCGCGGGCATTCGGGCGGATCTCGACCGCTGGGAGCGGACCAAATCGGAGATCCAGTCGACGGTGCTCCGGGATGGTTTCAACGCGCGGCTGGGGAGCTTCGTGCGCGTGCTTGGCGGAGATCAGGTCGACGCGAGTCTCCTGCGGCTTCCCTTTGTCGGCTTCCTCCCGGGCGACGATCCGCGGGTACTCGGGACGATGGCGGTGATTCGGCGGACCCTGGGACGGGGAGACCTGCTCTACCGCTACCTTGACGTCGACGACGGGTTACCGGGACGGGAGGGCGCCTTCGTGGCGTGCAGCTTCTGGCTCGTCGCGAGTCTCGCCATGGCGGGGCAGCTGGACGAAGCGCACGCTCTCTTCCAACGCCTGCTCGCGCGGGCCAACGACCTGGGCCTGTATTCGGAAGAGATCGATCCCGATTCTGGTCGCTTCCTCGGCAACTTCCCCCAGGGATTGACCCACCTCTCGCTGATCAACGCCGCGCTGATTCTGCGGCGGGCCGAAACGCGATCTACCCCGATGGCTGCAGGCGGTAGAACGTTCCGAGGATCAACCCGTAGAGAAAATGCGCCACGAGGGTTGCCAACGGAGTCTGGTAACCATAGTTGAGGCCCAGGAAGCCCGGAGGCTCGAGCTGGCGGGTCGGCTCGGGGCCCGCGAAGTCGGAGACCATCCGCGGGTGTAGACCGGGCAGGAGAGGCAGGAGGACGGTCAGCACGAACGTGCCCTGAAATAGTCCCATCGCCGCGCCCAGCCACGGGCGCGACCGACCCAGCGCGTCAAAGTAGAGGGCGTAGATGCTGGCGAAGAGCCAGCCCGTAATCACGTGCATGGCGAAGCCGACGATCTTCGCGCGATCCCGATTCGGCGTGACCATCGTGCCGAGCATGAAGGGAATGTCCATCCGTGTGAGGCCGAGCCCTCGACTGCCACTCAGGAGCGTCGTCAGAGTGAGAGTTGCGGCGAAGCCCCAGAGGAGAATGCCGTGACGATCCATCCCTCACGTCCGTGCCACGTCTCCGTACTGCCAGACCAGGTCGGTACAAGATGCACGCCACGAACCGGAAGTCGGGCGGAACGCAGCCAATCGGAATGGATCCCCGGGTGAGGCGGCTGGTCGTCCAGCCAGGCCCTCCCTTCAGCGGCGTGTTGCTGCTCCCGAGCGACTGGCGAGCCAGGTGCCCGCGGGCCGCAATGGAACGCGGGCGAGCGTGGAGACGCCGTCGGTGCTGGATGCCGGGGCCGCTTCAGCGGCGGTCACGATTGCGCGCCCTGACCTGAACGGCCCGATCTGACGCTTACCGCGCTCCCTTCGGTTAGCCTCCCAAATCCCAGGCGACGGCCGCACCGTGCGGTCGAATGGAACGGCGATCCGCCGCCCTTGACCGAACAGGTAGCTCCTGGAGCGGAGGTACGGCACCCTCGGCGCGATTGGCTTCAGGATCCGCTTCACTCCAGACTCGCGCCGGTCGAAGTCGTAGCAGATGGCAACGCGATCGGCGCGAATAGCGGCGAAGAGCTCGAGAGTGGCCAGGAACCGGCGGCGCTACTCGGAAGGCCGGGGGCGCGGCTGCCTTTTTCAGCGGTGGATACGAACAGTATAATGGCCGGAGCAGCGTCGGCTGCTACGGTCAAGCAGGAACGGCAGCTCGAGGCGGGGCTGGGAAGGGGAGAGGACGGTGCTTGACGTCAGACTCGCGCGGGTTTTCGCCAGCGGGCCAGAGGCAGGAAGGGCCGGGCGGCGATGGCCGGGCGCAGGGTCGGTTGCGCCGCAGGTCGGGTGAGATCATGACCAGCAGAGAGCAGCTCGCGACGAAAGCGCAGGTCTTTCACAGCTTGCACGCCGGTCCCGGGATCCTGGTGATGGCGAACGCGTGGGACGCGGCGAGCGCGCAACGTTTCGAGGCGGCGGGCTTCTCCGCGGTTGCGACGACGAGTGGAGGCGTCGCGCGCGCCCTGGGTTACGCGGACCACGAGGCAGCCCCGGTCGAGGAGATGCTCGCTGCCGCTGCCCGGATCGTCCGTGCCGTCTCGGTGCCGGTCACCGTCGACTTCGAGGCGGGCTATGGCTTGCCTCCATCGGAGATCGCCCGGCGGCTGATCGAGATCGGCGCGGTCGGCTTGAACCTCGAGGATACGGATCACCACGGGACATCGGGGCTGATCCCGGTCGAGGTGCAGGCGGAGCGCCTCGCGGCGGTGAAGCGCGAAGCACGCGCCATGGGCGTCGATCTGTTCCTCAATGCCAGGGTAGACGTATTCCTTCGGCGCGAAGGCAGCGAGGAATCAAAGCTGGCTGAAGGTCTGCAGCGTGCCCGTCGTTACCGCGAGGCGGGAGCAGATTGCATCTACCCCATCGGTCTCAGCGACCCCACGGCTATCCGTGCCCTGGTCGCTGCAGGCCAGGTGGTCAATGTCACGGTTCGGCGAGGCGGGCCACTCTCGGTGGCAGGCGCGGCGCAGGCAGGCGCTCGGCGGGTGACCTACGCAACGAGTATCTTCCGCGAGGTGATGGCCGCTCTCGACCAGATCGCGACAGACATTCGCGCATCCATTCCGACCTGACTCTTCTGGTGCACGATCGGGGCTCCCTGTACGGGTTGCTCCGCCGCCCGCGAAGACGTGAAAAGGGTCCGGGTACCCTGGATCGCGGTTGCGGCCGAAAAAGCTGTTCCTGACGACCGTCGACCCCCTCGACGTCGCGGGGCCATCTCAGAAAGGGGACGGGACCATGTCCGGCGAAGTGAGCTCAACCACGATCATTATCGGCTGCCGCACGACCCGCATCTACTGTCGTCCCGACTGCCCGGCCGGTCGGCGCGTCAAGCCAGAGAACCGTGTCCAGTTTCAGTCCCGTGAAGATGCCCTGGCCCAGGGATACCGCGCGTGTAAGATCTGCAAGCCAGATGGTCCGCACCCGCAGATCGAGACGTTGCTGGTAGAGCACTACGCCAGCCCTCTCGGGACATACGTCATCATCGCATCGCCGCGTGGCATCGTCTGCATCGAGCCAGAGGATCAAGTCCAGGCCTGCCTTGCCCGATGGGAGAAGGCCGGTGTGCAGCTTGAGCACGGCCGCAATCAGCACACCGAAACTATGGCCCGGGAGCTGGACGCCTATTTCCGCGGGGACCTGCGACAGTTCAGCGCTCCCCTGGATCTGAGGGGAACGCCTTTCCAGCGCCAGGTTTGGGACGCGCTCTGTCGCATACCCTATGGAAAGACCCTCACGTATGGTGAGCTCGCGTCCTCGATCGGCCGCCCGGAGGCGGCGCGCGCCGTGGGGCACGCCGTCGGAAGCAACCCCGTCTCCATCGCCGTGCCGTGCCATCGGGTCGTCGGGGCAGACGGAAGCCTCACCGGCTACGGTGGCGGGCTCCCCCGGAAAGAGGCCCTGCTCCGGCTGGAAGGCGCCGATGGGTTCCGAGGCGGACGGTGAGCGTCTACGCCGGTCCGAAGGGAGACAAACCCGGGCCGCGGGATCAGCCACCTGGCGCAGTGCCTTCTACCTGGCGGGGTACCCCGCTCGAAACGTGCTCACGTGATCATTCCCGAGCCGGCGTGCCCGCCGCTTCCCCGGGGTAGGTGACCCGCTCGCCCTCCACGTGCGCGAACGGCGTGAGCTGGTGCGAGGAGACGCGCCGCTTGCTCTGGATCTCCTGGACGACGATCCCGCGCACGAATAAGGCGTCGGCGATCAGTGAGCGGTGGCAGCGCCAGGGCACCGCCTCGGCGCACATGATCGCCACCGGGCCAGATGCAGCGAGCGCGAGCAGCTCGGCGATGCCTGCGGCGAACTCCGTGGTCTGCATGTAGTCGGCGTAGCCCCGGAAGCTGGGATTGCGCCAGGCGGTATTGGGTGAGGCCGGCCCGAGGCCTTTGCGCCGGCCACCAAGCCGGGGCAGGTGGACGTAACGAATACCCTCCGCCGGGAGCGCCGCTTCAAGCACCTCGCGGTTGAACTGAGGATACGTTCGCGACCGCGGAAACCTTCGAACGTCGGCGAGGGTGACTATCCCGTACTGGCGCAGCAGATCGACGAGCTCTTCAAACGAGCGCGTGGAGTGGCCAAGAGCGTAGATCCGTGGATCTGCACGCACTCACGCCGCCTTGGCACGCCGAATCTCTCGGCGCGCGGTTTCGATGAATGTCCGTCGTGCCGCCGCCAGATCTACGATCGGGCGGGGATAGCCGGGGGCAGCCTGGCGCAGGCGGTCGGGTCGGGTCAGCGCCGTGGTGGGGATGCTTTGAAGCTCGGGAAGGTAACGACGCGTGTAGATCCCGTCGGGATCGAAGCGCTGGGCCTGCACCAGCGGGTTGAGGACACGAAAATAGTGGACCGAGTCCGGGCCGCCGCACCCGGTCACCCACTGCCAGTTGCCGATATTCTGAGCCGGGTCGGCATCGACGAGCTGGTGCGCGAAGAACTGCTCGCCCTGGCGCCAGTCGACGAGCAGGTCGCGGGTCAGGAAGCTCGCGACGACCATGCGGATGCGCTGATCCATCCATCCCTCCTGGCGTAGCTGCCGCATCCCGGCATCGACGAGCGGGAAGCCGGTCTCGCCCTCCTGCCAGCGCGCGACAGCCTCCGAATCGCGCCGCCAGGGGAAGTGCCACCACGACTCGTCCAGCGCGCGCTCGGCAGTCCAGGGGAAGTGTCCGAAGAGCTGAGCGAAGTAATCGTGACGCGCCAGGCTGCGCACGAACGCTGCGCTCACGCCACGCGTGTCCCGCAGCATCCGCCGCAACGAGATGAGGCCACAGCGCACATAGGGACTCATCCGAGAGGTCGCATCAGCAGCGGGGATATCGGCGGATGCGGCGTAGTCTTCGAGGCGACGCACGACGAAACCCTCCCACATCCCCAGCACTTCCTTCTCGGTCCGGAGCCAGGTTTTCGAAGCAGGTGTCGTCACGGACGGTAACGCCGCCTCCGCGACCGGGAGCGCCGGGGTGACGATCCGTCGCGGCGTCGGATACGTCGGGACTCCACGCTCGAGGGATGGCAGGAAGTGGCGTTTGTAGAAGCGGGCGAACGTCCTGAATGGCTCCGCGGGCATCGGGGTCAACGTGTGATCCCCCTGCAGCTGATGGCGAATACCGAGACGGTCGAGCAGATGGGCCAGCGCAACGTTCCGGTCACGAGCACGCGGGTCGACGTCGTCGCAGAATCGCACCAGATCCGGGCGGGCGAGAGAGAAGAACGCCTCCTGCTGCGCCTGGGATACGCAGTACAGATGCCCTCCGAGATCGGCGATGCTCCGGCCCAGCTGCGCCAGGGCGAAGAAGAGCAAGCTCGCCAGGTTTGTGTTTGCCTCCGGCGGACTGCTGTCGTCCAGGACGAAGAGCGGAATGATCTCGTGCCTATCGGCATCCTGAAACAACGGGTTGTCGTGCAGCCGTAGCTCGCGTCGCACGACGGCAACGATGCGCATGGTCGTGCTCCCATCGGATGTGCGTAAAGGCCTGGCAGGCGCGCGGGGCCACCTCTGAGGGGACGCTGCAGAGGCGGGAGGGGTAGCGAGAACACTCGACCCGCCCTCCGTTGTGCGCGTTGCAGGACCAGTACCACCGCCCAGACAGGCGCACGGGTGTCGATCTTGGCTTGGCTGGCGGTCTGTCGCTGACCCGCAGTCGCGTTCACTCGGATGCCCGAATCGAGGATAGCAGGTCGGCCCGCTTCGTGCAGTGATGACGACTGGCCGCGGCCCGACTGCCTGCCCTGGTCTGGCACGATCCTGTCCATCCAGCGGGCCGAATCCTCAAAGACGGATCCAGCAGCTCGCCGCCGACACACCTGATAGACGCGGCTGACAACGAAGGAGCTCTCCCATGGTCCAGACTCGTACGGGGCGCCTCGGGGCCCGGTGGGGGCTGCCCGATCCTCAAGCGGCCGCGTCGCTCGCGGCCGAGCTGTCGGAGCGCCTCCGCGGTGAGGTCCGCTTCGACGCGGGGAGCCGCGCCCTCTACACCACTGACGCCTCCAATTATCGGCTGGTCCCGATCGGCGTCGTGATTCCTCGCGACGTCGAGGACGTCGTGGAAGCTGTCACGATCTGTCGCCGCTTCGGCGCACCAGTCCTGCCACGGGGTGGCGGCACAAGTCTCGCGGGCCAGACCTGCAACGTCGCAGTCGTCCTCGACTTCTCGAAGTACCTGAATTCTGTCCTCGCGATCGATCCGGAGAAGCGGCTCGCCCGGGTCCAGCCGGGCACGATTCTCGACGACCTGCAAGATCCGGCCGAGCGCTATCACCTGACCTTCGGGCCGGATCCGGCCACGCACCGCTGGTGTACCCTCGGCGGGATGATCGGCAACGACTCCTGCGGTGTCCACTCGCTGATGGCCGGCAAGACGGTGGACAACGTCGAGGAACTGGAGATCCTTACCTACGACGGCTTGCGCTTGCGGGTGGGCCGCACCGGCGAGGACGAGCTGAACCGGATCATTCACGACGGCGGACGGAGCGGGGAGATTTACGCGAAGCTCAAAGCGCTCCGCGATCGCTATGCCGACCTGATTCGGGCGCGATTCCCGAAGATTCCGCGGCGCGTCTCCGGCTACAATCTGGACCAGCTCCTGCCCGAGTCCGGCTTCCACGTGGCGCGCGCCCTGGTGGGGACCGAGGGCACCTGCGTCACGGTGCTCGAGGCCACGCTTCGCCTGACCCACAATCCTCCCGCGCGCACGCTCGTCGTGCTGGGCTACCCGGACGTCTTCCACGCGGCCGATCACGTCACCGAGCTCCTACAACAGGCGCCCATCGGTCTGGAGGGGATAGGCGCATCGGTCATCGCCGACGAGCAGCAGCACGGAATGTTCCCGCATGCCCTGGCGCTCCTGCCAGAGGGTGGGGGCTGGCTGCTGGTCGAATTCGGGGGAGAGTCGCAGGCCGAGGCAAACGAGCGCGCGGAGAAAATGGTCGCCGCGCTGCGAGGCGGGAATCGTCCGCCATCGATCCGAGTGATCTCCGATCCGACCCGGCAGCGGCAGGTGTGGGCCATTCGCGAGGCTGCGCTGGGTGCGAGCGCGCATCCTCCCGCGGAAGCCGATCGGTGGCCCGGGTGGGAGGACTCGGCGGTGCCGCCCAATCGCGTTGGGGACTATCTGCGCGATCTGAAGAAGCTCCTCGATCGGTATGGCTACCAGGCATCGCTCTATGGTCACTTCGGCCAGGGCTGTATCCACGCACGCATCAGCTTCGATCTGGTCAGCGCACCGGGGATCCGGAAGTTCCGCGAGTTCGTCGACGAGGCGGCCGACCTCGTCGTGAGCTACAGCGGATCGCTCTCCGGCGAGCATGGCGACGGGCAAGCGCGCGCGGCACTCCTGCCAAAGATGTTCGGCCCCGAACTGGTCCGAGCGTTTGGCGAGTTCAAAAGCATCTGGGACCCCGATAATCGGATGAACCCGGGAAAGATCGTTGATCCCTACCCGATCGATGCTGACCTGCGCCTCGGTACCGGCTACAATCCCCCGCGACTCGTCAGCCATTTCGAGTTCCCGGACGATCGAGGCAGCTTCGCGCGAGCCACGTTGCGCTGCGTGGGCGTGGGCGAATGCCGCAAGCTGCACACCGGAACGATGTGCCCAAGCTTCATGGTGACCCGCGAGGAGAAGTACACCACCCGGGGACGGGCACGGCTGCTCTTCGAGATGCTCGAAGGGCAGGAGATCACCGAGGGCTGGCGGAGCGAGGCGGTAAAAGATGCGCTTGACCTGTGTCTCGCCTGCAAGGGGTGCAAGCGCGAGTGCCCGGTCAGCGTAGACATGGCGACCTACAAGGCAGAGTTTCTTGCCCATTACTATGCTCGCCGTCTGCGTCCCTTGAGCGCCTATGCCTTCGGGCTGATCTTCTACTGGGCCCGCCTGGCCGCCCACGCGCCCTGGCTGGCAAACTTCCTCACCCAAGTGCCGCCCCTGAGTGACGTCGCGAAACGGGTGCTGAACATCGCTCCCGAACGACGAATCCCTGCCTTCGCCCCGCGCACCTTCAAGGACTGGTTCCGGAAGCGCAGCCCGCGCAACGTGGGGAAGCCCCCGGTGATTCTCTGGCCGGATACGTTCAACAACTACTTCTTCCCCGACATCGCAATCGCTGCGGTCGCCGTTCTCGAGGCCGCGGGGTTTCAGGTGGTGGTACCCGCCCAGGACCTCTGTTGCGGCCGTCCGGTCTACGACTTCGGCATGCTGGATCGGGGCAGGCTCCTCCTGGGACAGATCATCCGAACGCTACGCCCGCAGATCCGGGCCGGGGTGCCCCTCGTGGGATTGGAGCCAAGCTGTATTGCCGTCTTCCGCGATGAGCTGATCAACCTCTTCCCCCACGACGAGGATGCCCTCCGGCTCAACCGCCAGGCGTTCCTGCTGGGCGAGTTCCTCGCCGAGCACGTGCCAGGCTACCAGCCCCCGCCGCTGCACCGCTCGGCGCTCGTCCACGGACACTGTCATCAGAAGGCGCTCATGGGGATGGGGGCAGAGACGGCGCTGCTCGAGAGGATGGGGCTCGACTTCCGGGTCCTCGACTCGGGCTGCTGTGGCATGGCCGGGGCGTTCGGCTTCGAGAAATCGCACTACCGCGTCTCGATTGGCGCGGGTGAGCGGGTCCTGCTCCCGGCCGTGCGCGCGGTAACCCCGGAGACGCTGATTATCACCGACGGCTTCAGCTGTCGAGAGCAGATCGCCCAGACGACGAATCGCCGTGCCCTCCACGTGGCCGAAGTCCTTGCCTTGGCATTGCGTGCAGGGGTATCGGATCGCGAGAGGCGGGATTCACGAGTGGCTGCGCACGACACCGTGCCACCGGCGACAAGGGCCGAAGGCAGGGAGTAGTCGGTAGCACACCCGCGCCAGAGGATACCGACCGGCCGCTCCGGATGTGACTGACGCGGCGAATGGCTGCCCGGCACCAGCGGTCGACGGGACGGCACTGAATCTGCACCACCGTTCCGTCCGCAGTCCAGGAGGGGCGGAGCCGGGGATGTCACCACGTCCGGGACAGCAGCCAGCTCCCCAGGGTCAGACCACCCTGGAGCCCGAGGCCCTGATCAATCTCGTTCAGAGCGCCGCGATCGGGCTGGTCGCGACTGACCGCGACGGGCAAGTCACCTTCGCCAATGCCTCCGCCGCGCGTCTGCTCGGCCGTACCAGCGCGGAGATGCTGGGCAAGTCGCTGCACGTCCTCGTGCACCCCGACCAGCCCGAGAGCTCCTGCACGTCGGACGAAAAGTGCCCCCTGCTGCGCGCAATCGCGGCCGGACGCGTCCTTTCAGATCAGGGCGACGTTTTCACTCGCGCGGACGGATCGGCCGTGCCGGTGAGCTACAGCTCGGCGCCGATTGTCGTGAACGGGCAGCTCGTTGGAGCG
The DNA here is from genome assembly GCA_902810745.1 of Chloroflexota bacterium. GTDB lineage: Bacteria > Chloroflexota > UBA6077 > FW602-bin22 > CADDYW01 > CADDYW01. The sequence continues at coordinate 31,885 of CADDYW010000038.1, forward strand.
GCTGTCTCCTTTCTGAACATCACCCAGCGCTGGCAGGCCGAGCGGCACCTCGCCGCGCAGTATGCCGTCGCGCGGGTCCTGGCCGAAGCGAAGACGCTCGCCGAGGCGACCCCGGAGATCCTCCGCGCTGTTTGTACCAGCCTCGATTGGGCCTGGGGGGCAGTCTGGAGTGTCGACCCGATCACCAATCGGCTCCGCTGCGTCGAGATCTGGCATCCGACGACGCTCTCCGTCCCGGAGTTCGATAATCTGAGCCGCAGCACCCAGCTGGCGCTCGGCGTCGGCCTTCCTGGTCGAGTCTGGGCGAGCGGAAAGCCGACCTGGATTCCGGATGTACTGAAGGATGTGAACTTCCCACGCGAGCAGGCCGCGGCGAAGGCCGGGCTGCACAGTGCATTCGGGTTCCCGATCCGGAGCGACGATCGGATTCTGGGGGTGATGGAGTTCTTCAGCCCCGAGATCCGCCAGCCCGACCCGACAGTGCTGGAGATGTTCACCGCGATCGGAAGTCAGATTGGCCAGTTCATGGAGCGGCGGCGAGCCGAGGAAGATCGCGCGTACCTCCTGCAGCGCGAGCAGGCCGCTCGGGCCGAGGTCGACGCCGAGCGGGCCCGCCTCGAAACAGTCCTGCGCAACGCACCAGCCGGTATCATCTTCGTCGACGCCCAAACTGGCCGCCTGACCGCTAACCCCCAGGCCGCGGATATCCTCGGTCACCCGATCGTCCCTGAGGGGGGGACAGTCCAGTACAGCGGACAGGTCCGCACTCCGGATGGTCATCCCCGCGCTCCGGAGCAGTTGCCCCCGAATCGCGCCCTGCGAGGGCAGACCGTCCTCGGTCAAGAGCTGATGATTATCCAGCCCAGTGGGCGTCAGATCCCGATCCTCGTCAGCGCGGCGCCGATCCGGGGACGGGGCGGCGAGATTCGCGGGGCTGTCGTGACCCTCCAAGACATCTCGGTCATCAGAGAGCTGGAGCGGCTGCGCGAGGAATGGGTGTCGCTGATTGCCCATGACCTGCGGCAACCGGTGACAGTCATTACCGGCTACGCGCGCATCCTGGAGCGTCTCCTGGCCAGGCGCGCGCCTCCCGAGGAGGAGCAGAAGGCCATCGCAAACGTTCTGACCTCGGTGCGTAACCTGGATCGGATGATTGGGGATCTACTCGACGCCTCGCAGATCGAGGCACGGCGCCTAAAGCTGAAGAAGCAGCGTGTAGACTTTCCGTCGCTGGTGCGGGGCGTGGTCGATCGGGCCACGGCCATGACGAAAGGGCATACGGTGCGGCTGGAGATCAAGGGCGACATTCCGCACCTGGATGTCGACCCGGGTCGGATCGAGGAGATTCTCGACAACCTTCTCTCTAATGCCGCCAAGTACAGCTATCCGGATACGGAGATCGGCGTCGAGGTCGCACGGATCAATGGCGAGATCCGTGTCTCGGTGACAAACCACGGGGAAGGTATCGCCCCGAACGAGCTGCCAAGGCTGTTTACGCGCTTCTACCGAACACGCGAGGTGCGTGGCAAGGGGGTGACTGGACTCGGCCTGGGGCTCTACATCACCAGGGGCCTGGTCGAGGCCCACGGCGGGCGGATCTGGGCCGAGAGCATCCCCGGGCAGACAACCACGTTCCGATTCACTCTGCCGATACCGATCCAGAACCCCAACCCGGCTCCTTCGACCGAAGCGACGTAATCGCAACGTCTGCCACGATACCCTCGAGTGAGATGGGTGTACAATCGCGGCGGAGGTACTTCCAATGTCTGACTTCAGGGGTGTCAATCACATTGCCCTCACCGTGCGCGACCTACCTCGGAGCGTCGCGTGGTACTCTGATCTCCTGGGACTCCAGAAGATCGGGGAGCTGCCGGACGAAGCCGGGCGCGGAGCCAAGGTGTTGCTGCGCCACCCGGCGAGTGGGCTGATCATCGTGCTGTGTGCCCATAAAGCGAACCCGGGCGAGCCCTTTAGCGAATTCCGCACCGGGCTCGATCATCTCTCGTTCACGGTGCGCGATCGCGCGGAGCTGGAGGCGTGGCAGGCGCGCTTCGCGGCTCGGGGCGTGACCTACTCTCCGATCTACGAGTCGCCGAGCGGACGCGGCTTGGTTCTGGTCTTCCGCGACCCGGATAACATTCAGCTCGAGATGTACCTGCCGACGTAGCGGCCGTTGTCTGATCCTCGGGCTGTTCGCTCGACGACCAGGGCGAGCTTTCGCACCCGTCGGGTCGCCAGCCACCGCATCCAGACGCGATGGTCGGCGATGAGCCGATCGCAGAGATCGGAGCCGATCTGTTCGGCGATCTCGGCGCGGCGTTGCCGGTATGCCGCAAACAAACGCTCGGCGACTTTTGCGTGTCGGGCGGTGTGATCCTCCAGCCAGACGAGGCGATATCCGTGGAGGGAAACCAGCCTCAGGAACGCCGCGGAGGGGATCAACCAGACCATCTGACCAGAGCTCAGGGCTTGCCGCTCAGCTTTCTCCAGGGGTAAACCCTCCTCGAGCGTCAATCCGAAGCGGCCTTCCGGCCGGAGCACGCGATGGACCTCGGCCAGAAGCGCGCCCTTGTGCGCGATCGCCAGCATGGTCTCAAACAGGAGCACCGCGTCGAAAGGACCGGAGAACGGCAACCGCGTGGCTTCGGCGGCTACGAAGCCGACCCCCGGCGGCGCGGCGTGGACTGATACCGCCCTTTGCGCCAGGCAAACCGCGGAAAGTGAACGGTCGACGCCCAGAATGCGACAGCCAGTCGAGGCCGCGAGATGATGCGCAAGCCCGCCCGTGCCACAGCAGAGGTCGAGCACGCGGTCTTCCGGTCTGATTCCCGCCGCGCGGGCAAGCGCGAGCGCTTCGCTGGCCGAGACGAAGCTTTCCTGACCAACGTATTCTCCCGTCCCGTAGGCGTCTATCGCCGCTGGACGTAGCGCGCGAACCCAGTGCTCTCTGGAGTCCGCGGGCGTGAGAATATGTGCTGCTGCCGTCTGCTGAAGCCCCTGATCCATCAGGTACCACCGTTCTTCGTCGCCCTTCAGTCAAAGGCAAGATGAAGGCCGTTTCGGATCCTCCGGCCGAGTGGGACGAAGATCGGGCCTTTGCTGGTGCGCGAGAATCCCGAACTGGCTGCACCAGGCGGATACCGTCGTCGGCAGATACGGTCGTCTCGACGGCCGTCGCTTTCCTCTCCTGGTCGATCGCGGTCACTCCCATTGGATCTGGCCGGACGCCTGGCGGCTCCGGCTGGCGGGATCGAAGCAGCTTGCGGTTCGTCCCGCCGCCAGTCGAGAGAAGCATTCCATCCCCGGCCGGTTGCTGACGGTGCGACCCCCGTCGCGGCGATGCCCGCGATTATCGGGACTGTCGAGGCTTGCTCGCAACCTTTGTCCCTCGTTTTGTTTATACGGATTTCGGATGAACCGTGATGCATTTGAGCTAGGCTGCCTCCTCGGTGGGCCACCAGTGGAGGCAGGTGTGGGAACGGACGACCTCGGGCTGCTCGCTGAGCGTGCGGCAGCGCACGGCGACCTGGTCTTCCCAGGCGGTGATGTCGGCGAAATGGCGGTTGGCCACGACTTCGTTGGTGAGGGGCCAGAGGCGCTGGCCGGCTGCCGCTCCGGTCTGTAGGACGGCAAGAATTCCCGATGGATACCCGCGGGGACGGTCACCTCATCAGCACTGTGGTAACCGGCCTGATCTACCACGAGCAGGATCTGCTTGGTCGGGCCCGCCCCCACGTCGCGAGCGAAGTGCGCGAGTGCCAAGCTGAAGAGCGCGGCGTCGACGCGCGGCAAGAGCAACCATGCGGTCTCGCCCCGCTCGGGATGGACGAAGGCGTCGCGAGAGGTCCAGGTGTACCGGTGGTGCGCCGATGCGATGGGGCGCTGCCCCCGGGGAGCCCAGACCCGGCGCAGGATTGGCGTGAGGCCGGGGAGATCCCCCTCGGCGGGCGGAACCCGTCCGACGGGGATCGATCTGAGAGGGTGTTCATCCTCAGCCCACCGCTCGACAGTGGCGTCGGGGGCCGCCTGCCGCAGCGCCCTCAGGCGGCTTGCCAGGTTTTTGTGAACGCCGCTTGGGCGGCGTGATCGGCCTGGAGATGGCGCGGACGCGGAATCTGGGGGGTGTAGCCCAGCTTGCGCCGGTACTCCCAGCCCCGCACGACGGAGACCGGGTAGCCGATCACGTCGGTGATCCCGGCGGCCACCTTGGCGCTGGTCCACCGCCCGCCGTCTGGGGGTGGCTCGGCCAAGGTCGCGCGGAGCTTGGCTTGCTGGGCAGGACTCAGCAGCGGTGGCGCGCCCGGGGTGTGCTGGCGGCCGTCGCCGAGAGCGGCCGGGCCTCCCGCGTTGGCGCAGCGAACGAGCTGGCCGATCCCGTTGGGACTGTAGCCGGTGACGCTGGCCACTTCCCGGGTCAGGCGTCCCTGGCCGACCAGCCAGACGATCTGGTCGTGCGCGCGGGCGACCGGATCGCGCGCCTGCCGGTAGCGCTGTTCGAGTTCGTCGGGTGACAGACGATCTTTGAGGTGTAGTCGTTTGGGCATCGTGCATGAATCGTACACCCAAGTCCGACAGGCTTCATCCCAGTTCCGTATCAATCGGGCGCCGCGATAGGCAACAGGTTACCTATCGACGACCAGAGGGCATTAAGGCTTGGTTGGGCGTGCTGGGGGCAGTGGGCTGCGCAGTGTCGTGAATATCGACGGCGGCAGAGGTCCGGCGAGGAGCATCGACAGGGAGCCCCGCACGGCTGTGGAGGATGCTGAAGGTTTCCACGTGATGCGCACAGCGGGAGACGTTTGTGCACTCGTGAATCCTTGGGTCGGTGACGCTCGGGTCCACTCCTCGGCCACGGGGATGGCCCGCGCGACTCGAGGCCGGTGTAGAGCGGCGGAATGAGGTGTAGGCGCAGGGCAGCGTGCACCAGGAGACGTACCCGGCGGAGCAGACCAAGATCCAGAGGAGGCTTGCCAAGCTGGCGCCGGTCGACGAGTCCAGTCCGCGCCCGGAGCGACTGGCCGGGCTCGTCCGTGACGTGGCCGTCGCCCGGGGACCGGCAGACCAGCGGCAGCGGGGCAGACTCGCCCGCGGGCGCTCCCGTAGATCCGGGCAAAACAAAAAAAGGTCGTGGCTTTACTGCCACGACCGCAGGAGAAGTGTTTCTCTGAATCAGACAGTCGGATTCAAGGTAGGGACCGGCGGAAGCGACGGGATTCGAACCCGCGATCTCAGCCTTGACAGGGCTGCATGTTAGGCCGCTACACCACGCCTCCGTGTGTGAGCACTCACAATTATAGCGTGATCTGCCCCGACGTGCAACCTTCGTACCGGCACTCGTCTTGCGAGTCATCGGCGGTCCCAGCTGCGGTGCTGGTTGCCGCGTTGTTCCAGGCTCTCAAGCCGTGTATAATTCGTAAGGGATCTCGTGGTAAAGCCAAGACGGACACGACGGCG
>CADDYW010000039.1 GCA_902810745.1 Chloroflexota bacterium
GCGCCGGGGCCAGCTCGGCGGCCAGGACCGGCGAGCCCTCCAGTGCCGGCACAGTGCCATCGGGCGCGCCGAAGAGATAGTGCGCCAGCGCCCCGAGGTCAGGAACTCGCAGGGCGTCCGATCCGCGGCGAATCGTGAATCCCCCGAGCGCACTGCCCGGGCGCTCGTCCGCCTCGAAGCGGAGCTCGGCCGCGCTCGCCGCGCCGATACGCTCTGCCAGCAGCGGGCGGCAGCGCTCCATCAGCCGCGGGAAGTTGATCACCCGCACCGTCCCCCAGGTCGGGCTGGGTATCCCGACGACTCCCGACTCCACGAGCCGGGCGCGGAAGACGGGATCAGTGGCCTGGACGTGAACCAGCAGCCGCTCGGCCCGGTAGTGATCGAACAGAATGGGGAGCGCACTGACGATCGCGGCGCGGTCGCCAGCATACTCCGCGACCCGGATCAGCGCCGGGTCGTCGGGATTGCGGCGCATGGCCGACGGTGGGTTGACGATGAGATAGGCCAGCAGCGTGCTGCCTGCCAAGACACCCCAGAATTCCGCCGTTCTCGCCATCACCACCCGGCAGGCGAAGGCCTTATGCCAGTCGTCGAGCGGACGAAGAAACCGGACGGGCTCCGCCTGGTACAGGATGCGAAGGTCGTTCGCCTGCTCGACGCCGACCGGTGTGACCTCAACCGATCGCGGCGCCAGTGACCGCAGGTTTCCCACGTTTTGCGCGTCGACGACGAAGTCCCAGTCCTGGCCGACGCGCCGGCAGCCCACCCGCGTGTAGAGACCACGACCGCCCGAGATGAGCATCAGGTCGACGCCGTCGGCGGCGGCCTTATCGCAGCAGTCCTGAAATGCCCGCGACGCGAATCCGTTCCCACGGTATTCCTCGTAGGTCGCGACGGCGCCGATGCAGGCGACGTCGACGTGGCAGCCCGCCAGCGACGCGGGCCGCTCGATCATCCCGACGTGGCAGACCACCTTGCCATCCTCGGCGACGACGCGCAGGTTCTGGCGGTTCTGCTCGTCGAACAGCTGCGGGTAATCGTGGAACATCGTCGGCCGAAACACGGCCGAGACGAGTGCATTGAGCTGGTCCCATTCGTCGGTTCGTAGCGGACGTGGTCCGTCGGCCATGCAGCTCCTCCCGCTGAGTTAACGTCACCCCCGCGCCGGTTCCGCGCAGTATTGTGCCCTGCCCGTGAATCGCCGTAAAGAGCACCGGGGCGGCGCTTTTACAGCTTTCCCCCTGGCGCCGGGAGGCGGAGACCCTGAATAATCATCCCGTCATGCCTACCTCGAAACGGACGACGAACCCTCCGACAGAAACGAAGCGCTCGGCAAAACGCACGACGAAGAAATCCTCGAGGTCCACGAAGGAGCAAGCCGCGCCTTCCGGGCTGGCGGTGAAGATCGGACGTGCCCTCGGCCACCTGCTGCGTGGGTCTTCCCCCGAGGCGCGCCCTTCCCCAGACGTCTCGGGGCCACGGGCACCCGCGAGGCCCGGGGGCAGCCGTCCGACCGCGCCGCGCCAGACGGTGGCAAAGGGCCGGTCGCAGCGGTCGGCGGGGAGCACTCCGAGCCCATTGGCAAAGGTGCCAGAGACGCCGCCGGCGCGCGGTCAGAGACCTCGGCTGCCCGGGGAGGGAGAGACACGCGGCGCGGCTCCTCCAGGCAGCGAGCGGCGCCCGAGCACGGCTGGTCCCGATCAGACGAGACGATCGACGGGAAGCGCCGCGAAGAAGGGAGGCGTGGGATGGGACGGGCGACGGGGATCTCCGCGCCGAGGTGAGGCTGGCCCAGGGCCCGCGGCGACGCCGTCGACAGCCAGGCAAGAGGGCGACGCAATCGACCGGCGTCCGTCACGATCGGCGAACGGCGCGTTCGAGACCGACATCGCGATGCCACGCTCGGCAGGCAGCCTGGGCTCACTTTCGGCTGAGGGTGTCGACAGTCAGTCGGCATTGAGCACCGATCACGCTGCTGCCGATGACCAGAATGAATCGAACGGTGCCGCTGCTTTGGAGGAACCCCCCGCGCGGCCGCGGCTATCTGGAGCGGTGCGCCGCTACGCGATGATCATCGAGCAGACGCTGATCGAGTTTGGCGCGCCGTCGCGGGTCGTCCACGCCGAGGTCGGGCCGATGCTGATTCGATTCGGCGTCACGCCGGGCTACGTTCAGAAGCCGGCGCGCGGCAATCAGCCGGCCCGTCGCGAGCGGGTACGCGCCGCGAAGATCGTCGCCTGCAGCAACGACCTGGCGCTCGCGCTCGGCGTGACCTCGCTGCGCATCGAGGCGCCGGTGCCCGGCAAGACCTACATCGGCATCGAGGTGCCCAATCCACACCCGAAGCCAGTGCCTCTGCCGCCGCTCCTCGAGTCGCCCGAGTTTCAGGCGCTGGCTGAGCGTGGAGTCCTGCCAATCGCACTCGGCCGCGACGTCGCCGGTCAGCCGATCCTGGCCGATCTCTCCCGGCTGCCCCACCTGCTGATCGCCGGGGCGACCGGCGCGGGCAAGTCGGTCGCGGTCAACTCGCTGCTGGGCACGCTTCTGCGGACGCGGACCCGCGACGAGGTCCGGGTGATCGTCGTGGATCCCAAGCGCGTCGAGTTCACCTGGCTGGAACGCGTGCCGCACCTGCTCGCGCCGGTGGTGACCGAGCCCGAGCAGGCGGTCGAGATCCTCGGCAAGGTCGAGACGGAGATGGCCCACCGCTACGATCTGCTGGCCGCGGCCGGCTGCCGCAATCGATTGGCGTACAACAGCCGGCTCGGCGCATCGTCGCAGTCGCCCCTGCCGGCCCTGGTCGTCGTGATCGACGAGCTGGCCGACCTGATGATGCTGGCTGCCGACAACGTCGAGCGCTCGATCTGTCGCGTTGCCCAGCTCGGTCGCGCCGCCGGGATTCACCTGGTCGTCGCGACGCAGCGGCCGTCGGTCGACGTGATCACCGGTCTGATCAAGGCGAACCTGCCCGCGCGCCTGGCGTTCGCCGTCTCGTCGCTGGTCGACTCGCGGACGATTCTGGATGCGCCCGGCGCCGAGCGCCTGCTCGGACGCGGCGACTTCCTCTATCTCGCGCCCGACGCGATGCGGCCGGTGCGCGGCCAGGGGGCGCTGGCCAAAGATTCCTGGCTGAAGCAGACGGTCAAGGCCGCCCGCGAGGCGGTGCCAGTCGACGCTCCGGATCCCGAGGCCGAGCGGTTCGCCAGCCTCCAGTCGGCCGCTCAGATCGCCGACGATCGTCTTTACGCGCGGGCGCGCGAGCTTGCCCAGGAGCACCCGAAGGTCTCCGCGAGCTTTCTCCAGCGCAAGCTGCGCGTCGGCTACCCCAAGGCCGAGGCGCTGATCGAGCGTCTGCGCGCCGAGGGGATCGTCGAGGATCCTGATCTGGACGACGAGTAGCGAGTGAAGAGTGATGCGTGATGAGGGCGTTGAGCGCCGCCGGACAGGCGGCGAGTAGCCGCCTCACCCCGTCCGCTGCCGCGGCCAGTCAGCCCTCCTAACCTCGACCCTCCTAACCTCCCTCTCTGGGAGGAACCGTCTCTCTGGGAGGAACCATCCCTCTTCATTTCGGACGAAACGGAGAGGGGATGGGGATGAGGCAAAGGCATTGGCCGGACGCTGTCGCGTGATGCCCTATGCCACGAAGACCCGCGCGTGATATGCTGAGCGCGCTTCCTCCTCACGGTCGCGGTCACTTTTCGGAAAGGAGCAGGCATGTCAGATCTGCCACGGGGCATCCTTTCGACCGACCAGCTCAAGGATCTCGTCGCCAGGGGCGAGATCGACACCGTGATCAACGCCATCTGTGACCTGCAGGGGCGGTTGCTGGGCAAGCGCGTCGCGGGCGATTTCTTCGTCGAGCACTGCCTCGAGCAGGGCACGCACTTCTGCATCTACCTCCTCGGCACCGACGTAGAGATGACGACCCCGTCCGGCTACCGTCTGATGAGCTGGGAGAGCGGCTACGGCGATTGGCAGGCAAAGCCGGACCTGAGCACGCTGCGCCTGATTCCCTGGCTTGACAAGACTGCCCTGGTGCTGGCCGACGCCGTCGACGAGGAGACCGGAGCGCTCGTCGGCGTCGCACCGCGGACGATTCTTCGTCGTCAGCTCGAACGGGCGGCGGCAATGGGGCTGAGGATCTTGATGGCCTCCGAGCTCGAGTTCTATCTCCTGACCGATACCTACGAGCAGGCCCATGCCAAGCACTACCATGACCTCAGCCGCTTCGGCTGGTACAACGAGGACTATCACCTGCTGCAATCGACCAAGACGGAGCCGCTCTACCGACAGATTCGCACGTTGTTATCCGCGGCGGCCGTGCCAATCGAGTACTCCAAGGGCGAAGCGGCGCCGGGCCAGCACGAGGTGAACATCCACTTCGCCGACGCGCTCGAGTCCGCCGACCGACACGTCATCTTCAAGCAGGGTGCCAAGGAGATCGCGCTGCAGAACGGCTACGCGATCACGTTCATGGCCAAGCCAGATGCCACCTGGACCGGCTGTAGCAGTCACCTTCACCTCAGCGCCTGGGACGCCGACGGCACGCGCAACCTCTTTTACGACGAGGACAGCTCGCCGTACGGGATGTCGCGCACCATGCGGCACTTTCTCGGCGGCATGCTCGCCTGCGCGCGCGAGCTATCGCTCTTCGTCGCGTCCAACGTGAACTCGTACAAGCGCTACGCCGTGGCAAGCTGGGCGCCGACCAATCTCGTCTGGGGTCGGGACAACCGCACCTGCGCCTTTCGCATCGTCGGTCGTGGCCAGGGGCTGCGGATCGAAAACCGCCTGCCGGGCGGCGACGCGAACCCGTATCTTGCCTACGCCGCCTGTATCGCCGCCGGATTGCACGGCATCGCCCGTGGCATCGAGCCACCACCAGAGTTCAAGGGGAATGGGTACTTCGCGACGGGTATGCCGCGCGTCCCCCGCTCCCTGTACGAGGCGATCGCCGCGTTCGAGGAGAGCGCGATCGCGCGCGAGGCATTTGGCGACGAGATCGTGGAGCACTATCTCAACATGGCGCGCGTGGAGCAGGATACCTACAACTCCGCGGTTACCTGCTGGGAGCGCGAGCGCTACTTCGAGCGTGGCTGAGCGAGGGTCGAGGATCATGCGTTTACGTGACAAGGTTTGCGTTATCACCGGAGCGGGACGCGGCATGGGGCGCGTCGCCTGCGAAATGTTTGCCCGCGAGGGAGCGAAGGTCGCCGCCTGGGAGGTCGTTCCGACAACCGGCGAGGAAACCGTGGGGCACGTGCGCGCGGCCGGCGGCGATGCAACCTTCTTTGCCTGCGACGTGTCGGATGAGGCCAGCGTTCGCGCGGCCGCGACCGCGACCGTCGAACGCTACGGCCGCATCGACGTCCTCTACAACAACGCGGGGATCATGCCGGAAGGAGACCACTCCGTCGTCGATACCTCGGTCGAGGTGTGGGACCGGGTCATGGCGGTCAACGTGCGCGGTACCTTCCTGACCTGCAAGTACATCATCCCGGTGATGCTCGAGCGTGGTCGCGGCTCGATCATCAACGTGGCGTCCTTCGTGGCGCTCGTCGGCTGTACCGTCCCCCAGGATGCGTACACTGCCTCCAAGGGCGCGATCATCTCGCTCACCAGGTCGCTGGCGATCCAGTTTCGACCGCGCGGCGTCCGCAGCAACGCCATCTGTCCCGGGCCGATCGAAACGCCCATGCTGATGGACTGGCTCCTCAAGGACGAGGAAGCGAGGCGCCTCCGGCTCAGTCGTCAGCCGAGCGGGCGCTTTGGGCGCCCGGAGGATATCGTCAACTGCGCGCTCTACCTCGCCTCGGACGAATCCGACTGGACCAACGGCGCCGTCCTGGTGGTGGACGGTGGAATCACCGTCAACTACTTTTAGACGTGAATGCCTGAATGAGCCGCGCACCTTGTCGAACGAAGACCGTCCTGGGTGGAGAAGCCCGCCGTCCTGGTCGCGCCGCGTGGGTGAACCGCGCTAGCTCGCCCTGCGTCTGAGCGAGGGCCGAAAATTCCTCGCCGTCGCTCGGAACGACCCTGATGGCGTTTCGGCGCGTCTTTACCCGTATTACGCCTCGACTGGCGCCGATGGCAGCGCCTGCTTTCGCAAGGCCACGATCACGCTCCGCAGGACCGCCACTTCCTGATCCGAGAAGACGCGCAGTACCCAGACCGCGCCGAGGTAGACGACCAGACCGGCGAGCAGCGCCAGATGCGGTTCGATCGGCCGGCCGATCAAGGTGATCAGCGCCATCAGCGCGCCGGCGAGCGCCGGCTTGCCGGCGGTTCGCGGCCAGTCGAGCCGACCGATGCTCTGATTGGTCGCGTAGAGGAATGGAATCATCAGTACGATCTCCGACGCGACGGTGATGGCACTGGCAGCGTAGATCCCGTAGCGCGGAATCAGGAGCAGGTTCGCCAGGGTGTTGAACGTGGCCGAGATGACGAAGGCGAGGGTGATGAAGCGCTGCCGGTCCACGGCGATCAGCGCGTACTGGGTCAGGCCATTTACATAGCTGAACGGCAGGAAGCAGATCAGGATCGCGAGTGCCTGTGCCGACACCGGGTAGTACGCCTGGCCGCCGAGCAGCAGGATCAGATCGCCAGAGAGCGCGGCGACGGCGATCGCGAGCGGTATCCCGACGGTCAGCAAGATACGCACCGATACGTCGTAGGCCGTTCGCAAGCCGTGGCCGGTCTGCCGAGCGTAGCGTGAGAGCACCGGGTAGACCGCGAAGGTGAAGGTCGACGGGACGATCAGAAGGCCATCGATCCACTTGTACGCGGCAGAGTAATAGCCAACTATCTCGCTCCCCTGATAGACCTGCAACATCAGGCTATCGACCTTGAAGAAGATCGTTACCAGGGTCTGGTTTACCAGCAGCGGCAGAGACTCGTTCAGCATCGCGGGCAGATCGGCCGGGACCGGCCCGGTCAGCCTGAGTAGGAGCGCGCGCCGCGCGGCAATCCCGAAGACGATGACGTTGACGACGTTCAGCGCGAGGGCAATGGCTGCCAACCCGACGATCCCGGCCCCGGTCAGTAGCGCGGCCGTGCCGAGGGTGACGCGCGCCAGGTTGATCGCCACGGTGAGCGTGGCCGGTATCTCGATGCGCTCCCAGGCGTTGAACAGGGCGGTCAGCGCGGCGCTCACGTTCCCCGGAACGAGCGCCAGGCAGAGCAGCACGAACGCGACGATGCCCTGATCGGCCAGGTGAAACCAGGCCTGCCCGACCAGGACGATGCCCGCGACGACCGGGGCCGCGAGGACGCACAGCCCCAGGCGCACGAGAATCGCGTTGGCGAGGTAGCGACCGGCCAGCGCGTGGTCGCGCGAGACCTCGCGGATGATCAGCGCGTTCAGTCCAAAGCTGGTGAAGATTTCGAAGTAGCCCATGAGCGCGATCGCGACGGCGTAGGCGCCGACGTCGCGCACGTCGAGGATGCGCAGCATCAGCGCGGCAAAGCCGAAGTCGACGGCCTTGTTCAAGAACGAGGTGAACATCGGCAGCGCGGTGTTGCGGAGCACGCGCTCGGCCTGTCCGGCGTAGTGGCCGATCAGCCGGCGCCAGAGCGGCGAGCTAGCGACCAGCGCCAGGACGGTAAGCGCCAGAAAGCTCAGGTAGGCTCCGACGCGCAGCGAGAGCGGGCTGTAGCGGAAGACGACTCGGTGGGTGCCTGACGGCGACGGCGTCGTCGCCGCGAGGTAGACCGCGCGCAGGTCACCATCCGCGATCTCGATCGGTACGGCGACGCCATCAACGGTTGCCTGCCACCCGGGATCGCTTCCATCGGCGAGCACCAGCCAGACGTTTCCCCTGGTCGCGACGTCGACGACAACCTGGTCGAACTGGTATGAGACGATCGACGCGGTTCCCGCTCCGCCACCTACCTCGGTGCTCGAGCCCCCTTCGAGGATCACCTCGCGCGCCGGATCGAAATCCGGGCGCTTCATGAGATCGAACGCGGCGTCGGCGCTAGGCGCCCGGCGTGCCTCGCTCACGACGAACGCCCGGGGCAGGGCCGAGGGGCGCTCGTAGACGCGAATTGCCCGGAACTGTCCGGCCAGTCGCACCGCGGGATTGTCAATGGGCGTTGTCGTCAGAACGTAGCGAACGCCAAGCAGGTCCAGGATCCGACTCGAGAGCGACTCGGGGTGGTGCAGGATGCCGATCTTGTTGTACGGAAGGTCGCCGGGAGGCTCGATCAGTGACCAGAGGCGGACGAACCGCGACGGGATGATCGTGTCGTACGCGCCGATGGCGGGCACGCCGAGAATGACGCCGAGATTTGGCTGAAGGACCTGGCTATCGAGCGTGGCGAAGCGCGGCCCGGCCAGGTCCGGGTGCAGTACGGCGCCGAGGTCGACGTGCTGCTCCAGGATCGACGCCGGCTCGGCCGAGACGAAGCGCGTGCCGAAGTAGAACAGGTCTCCGACGATGCTGAGAAGGATGAGTGCCGCGACGACTTGCCTCACCCTCGCCCTTTCCCAGAGGGAGGGCGACCGGCTAACCCGTGCCAGCAGCGCTACCAGAAGGCCTCCTAGTGTCAGCAGGCCGAGAAAGATCGCCAGGTTCCGAGCCTCGTAGGAATAGAGCATCGCCCCGGAGGCAAATGCACGCTGGAGGTCCGGTCGACGCGATAGCACCTGTCCCGCGAGTGCAACGCTCGCGTCGCGCTCGAGGAAGCTGAATGCCAGGATGGCGAGGCCGACGAGACCGACGAGCGCGGGCAGGCAGAGGAGTGATTCGGGGACGCGGAGACGCGGGAACGCAACGAGCGAACCGTCGCCATCCGCTCCGACATCCTTCGTGGCACGCGGGCGCGCTTTTCCGCCTACGTTCCCATTCCGCACGTCCGTGTACCCCGCTGTCGCCGTGTCGCCCGTTCGCCGTGTCGCCACTTCGCCGCGTCGCCAGAGCCAGTCGGCGCCGAGACCCGCCAGGACGGCCATGGAGAAGTCGAATGGATAGAGCCAGCGAAATGGCGTTCGTAGCTGGCTGAAGAACGGCAGTCCGTAATAGATCAGGGCATAGAGGGGCGTGCCGAATGCCAGAAGGAGCGAGAGCACGGCGACTCCCACGAAGAACCAGCGCTCGCGGAGCCGCGACCGCAGGGCACCGATCAACGCCAGCAGCAAGGGTATGACCCCAACGTATCCACCAGCCTCGACGTAGTTCTTGGTACCCCAATCGATCGTGTGGGGCGGGTCGGTAGGCTGGCCGAGCGCGTTGTTTCCGACGAGCGTCTGTCGCAACGTCGTGAGATCGAAGTAGTGGTGCGCGGTCGGGTTGCCAAAGAAATCGGGCATCAGGAATCCGAGCAGCTGGTGTCGTGGAAGGGCGTAGGAGATGACCTGCTGGTAGGTCGTCTCGCCCTGTCGGTTGTTCGTCTGGAGGACGTCGAGGAAGGGAAAGATCTGGATCGCGCCAGCGAGAATGCCCAATCCAATAGCCAGGGTGGCGGCGATCAGAAAGCGACCACCCGCGGCGCGACCACGACGAAGTGCCAGCCATGCGGCCAGATAGAGGGCATCGAGGGTGACGACGAACGTGGCGTAGAAGGTGATCTCCAGGTGTCCACCCAGGACACCGAGCGCAGTGGCCAGGGCACCGATAGGAAGGTCCGTCGCAACCGCACGTCCGAGCGTTCCTTTCTCGGCAGCCTGGGCGAGACCGGCCAGGCTCCACAGTGCCAGCGGCAGCCAGATCGCGGCCCCGAGTACCATTGGCCAGATGTAGCTCACCGTCAGGAAAAAACAGAATGCGAAGACCAGCCCGGCGACCATCGCACCGAAGCGGCCGGCTCCTAGCCGTCGCAGGAAAAGATAAGTCAAGCTGGCAGCCAGAAACTGGTGCATGGCGCTGTACCAGCCGTAGGCCTGGAGCGGCCCGAGCAAGAGAAAGAGCGCGGTGAACGGGTAGAGCGCTCCCGTCTGTCCGGTCGCCAGGTAGGGGAGGCCGACCATCTCGTAGGGATTCCAGAGTGGAAGCTCGTGCTGGCGCAATGCCTGCTCGAGGATCAGCTTCCAGGGATAGTTCTGGAGGATCATGTCGCTGATCAGCTTGTTGTGGGGCGTCGCGTCGGGAGGACCCGTCCACGGTGGCATGATCCACAGGTTATCAAGGGGGAGTAAAACCAATCCTCCGACGAGCGCCGGCCAGTAAAACACCAGCACGGCGATGGCAAAAGCCGCCAGGACCGCGACATCAGCCCAGATCCGACGCAATCACCCGCTCCTCGGCGCGCCTGCCGTAGTGTCTTCGCACGGAAGGTGTTTGGCAATGGCTTGTGGAAAATTGGTACCCGTGGCCAATCTGCCGCAAGCCAAACCCTAAGCACTCCCTTGATCTTGCCCTAAAGCCGGAGGCGGGCGGCCACAGGGGGCCGCCCCTACCCGTAGGGGCAGACACAGGGGTCTGCCCTGATCCGGCCGAACCATTCCGCGTATTGCCCTAAACCAAGTTCAAGGTGAAACCCGCATGGTTTTCTATGGTAGCCGTGCAGTTCTCATCTTGGCTTTAGTTTAGGGAGTAGCTTGGGAAAAGCTGCTGACAAAATCGCCTTGCGGGCGATTTTCTCAGCAGCGATATTCCAAACTCGGCCGGGGCATTATAACAAACGGTCTCAGCGCACTCGCGCCAGACGCCCGAGTGTCTGATCCAGGGTAACCGCGCTGAGGCGCCCCACTGCCAGGACGATTCCACCGACCAGAACGTAGGGATCCAGCGCGAGATCGAGCTTTCCCTGCCGGTAGACGCGCGTCGCGAGCCAGACCAGGTGCGCTGGTGGGCGCCAGTGACGGAGGCCGTATTGAGTCGTGAGCGCACCCGCGATCGTCAGCAGTGCCAGCGTGGTAGCGACGAGATCCGCCCCGAACGATGGCTGCTGAAGCGGTGTCTTCAGCGCGCTACTCAGCCAGGGTATCGGCGCGAGGGCGAGCAGGACGATCAGCAGCGCGGCGATCGCGAGCGCGCCCGTGACCTCCCACGGCAGGTCGTCTTTGGACACGGCGCTGGTGGGCGGCCACGCCCTGGCGCCGAGCCGATCCGTCTGGCTTCCCTGGCCGACGCCGGACGCGTCGATCGACGGCCCTTCAATCAGGTCGAGGACGACGCGCGAGACGGCGGCTGCGAGCAAGGTCTCGCCGATCAGCGTTAGCCCCGCGACGATCCAGCCCCAGCCTGGAGCGTCGTCCAGCAGGCTCGCCATGAGGAGCCGAAGTGAGGTGAAGCAGGCGAAGGGAGGCACCGGCGCGAGGGCAAGCAGTCCCAGGAGTAGGGCTGCTCGGGCTCGATGGTCGCGTGGCAGGGAGGCGATCGCGGCGAGGTGGGACTGCTGGGTCGCACGTATGGCCAAACCTATTCCCATACCGACCAGCGTCGTCGCCAGTGCTGCCGATACCAGCTCGAACAATCCAGCCTGTCTTCCTCCGGCACTCCCCGACGTCAAGCCGATCGCTGCCAGCCCAACCTGTCCAGCCGCCAGATAGCCGAGCCAGCCCAGCGCACTGCTCTCGCGCAGCGCCCCGACTCCCCCGACGATGACGGTCGCGGTCCCCAGCAGCGTCAAGCCGTGCAGCCAGGAGGGATCCAGCGGAATTGCCTCGCCCGCGAGGCGTGCCAGGACGGTGCCACCGACGGGCAGCGCGACTCCGGCCAGGGCGATTGCTCCCGGCGCCACCGCTGCCCGGCAGCCGGCCACGACCCAGTTTTGCAGTGGCACGAGGCCGGCTCGACTTACCAGCGCGATGACGATTGGCACGACCAGCATCCAGGAGCTCGTGTAGCTACGCAGCACCCCGCTATGAGATAGCTCCGAGAGGGCAAGAGTTCCAGCACGCGCGTCGATCAGCCAGAACCCGACGAATGCCACCGCGGCGGGCACTTCGACCGTGGCCACCAGGCGAAGGGCAGCCGCGCTGCCCGCGCTTTTGAAGTCGATCCCGACGATCAGAATCAGTGCGAAGCTGAGAAGTACCAGGCCGGTGTACAGCGCGAGCAGGTCGCCCGCGAGCAATACCAGGTTTACTGCTGCCTGCTCCAGAAGCAGGAGGGATTGAAACGCCGTACCGAGACGGGCGCGGGCGACGTACTCCCGGGTGAATAATCCCAGGATCAGGAGAACCAGCGCCGCGATCACCAGGGCGAGTCCCGTCACTTCGTCCTGGACGAATCCCAGCTGGACGTCGACCGATCCGCGTCGAATCTCGACGAGAAGGCGCGCGGGGCCTGTCGCCAGCGCCCACACTGACAGCGCGAGGCAGATGATGTGCGCCAGGATGAACAGGAGTCCACGCCGACGAGGACAGATTGCCCCGATCGCGGGGATCGCGAGGGTTGCCACGGCTGGCGCGGCAATCAGCCACACCATCAGATTCGACGTCATCACCCTACCCCGGTTCCATGTGCGAACGGCTCGAGCAGCGCCACGAAATCAGCTCCCACCATTCCTAGCAGGACAAGCATCCCGGTGATTCCGCCGCTCATCAGGAGCAGCGGCCAGCGGCGCTCGGTTCTGACCGGTCCACGCATCTCCCCCAGGAAGATCCCGGTGAAGAGCCGGGCCAGGTAGGCGAGCGTCAGGCCGACGACAATCATCCAGACAATTGGAAGCTGCTGCGACCCGCCCGCGGCGATTCCGATTAGCCGATCCACGATGAAGCCGCCGAGCGGCGGGAGCCCCAGGATCGAAATGGAGCACACCGCGAAGAGGGTGGCCGTCAACGGCAAACGCTGGGCGAGACCACCGACGTGTCGCAGCAGGACCTGGGCAGTCGCCTCTTCTGCCGCGCTCAGGCAGAGAAAGAGGCCGGTGAACGCGAGCGCATCTGCCACCGCGCCGACGACTGCCCCCATCATCGCGGCCTGACTTCCGAGAGAGTAGACCAGGACCATCAGCCAGAACTGGCTGAACGCGCCGTAGGAGAGCGCCCGCCGATAGTCGGTCTCGCCGAGTGCTGCCAGTGCCGCGACGACCGCGAAGCCCGCGGCAATCGCGAATGCCGGTCCCCGCCAGCCGGGCACTCCTCCAAGGATGGGACCGAAGAGGCGCAGGTAAGGATACATTCCGATGGTCAGCACGCCCGCGCCGGCCAGCGTGGCGCCGGTCAGGCTGAAGCGATGCTCTGGCCGCAGAACCCACCCTTCCGAGAGGAGGCCAAAGGTCTTCAGAGCAATCGCCAGAAGGATGATCAGCGGGATCGGCCCGAGGTCGCCGGATCCAGCCGAGCTGAGAATCAGGCTGTGCTGGTGCGCGACCAGAAACGTGAGTCCCAGCAGCATCAAGAATGAGCCCAGGGCGCCCGCGGCCTGAAATGGCACGATACTGTCACTCGACCGCTCCTCCTCGGCCAGCTGGCCGATGCCCCAGGCGAACAGGCTGCTGAGCTCCCACGCGCCGAAGAAGGTGATGACATTTGCCGCGGTGACGACCCCGAAGGCGCCGACGAAGAAGAAAAGGAGCAAGACGATATTCGGGAAGAAACGGCGCGTGGCCGGTGCGCAGAGGATGAGCAGCATGGCAAGCACGGCCAGGCAGAACAGAATGGCGAGGCTGAGTGCGTCGACCTCGAAGAAACCGGGGATGATCGGACCAACCAGGCCCGTGACCGAGGATGGCGATACCACGACGCGATCGGTCGGCATGCCGGATCCTCCCACATTGGAGCGATGACCGCAACCGGCGCTGGTTGCGGAAGCCGGACTGCTACTTGAGAGTCTACACCCGAGCCGGATCGAGCGTCAAAGTTACCGCGTGTCTGATTCGTACTCCTCGGCCGTGATCATCTGGCCGCCGGTCACCGAGCGCCCAGATTCTTTTCGATTTTGATCGAACGTCAACGTGACCTCGATAGGTCGGAAGCATTTCTGGCCGACGATGTGCTTGGTGACGCGATAGCTGCTCGCCTGATCGCCATCGTCGTAGTTGGGCGCGAGATCCCAGCGCGGATCGACCCGGAAACGGATCTTTTCCCCACACTTATCGCAGCGGACGTAATAGTACAAGCCTTCATCGGCCGGGGTCCTTCCGGCGCCCAAGAGCTT
The DNA here is from genome assembly GCA_902810745.1 of Chloroflexota bacterium. Classification (GTDB taxonomy): domain Bacteria; phylum Chloroflexota; class UBA6077; order FW602-bin22; family CADDYW01; genus CADDYW01. Next base: position 14,049 of record CADDYW010000039.1, read on the forward strand.
CAGTAAGCTATCCAGTAATCCCATGGTATCCCCCGGGGACGATCCGTCACCGCCTCCGTGGCTGCATCCACGCGCGCCGGCCACCGGCGCACTCGGCGCGAGTTGCGGCTCGGCTTACCGCGATGCCACGAAGGCTGGCCCTATCACCTGAAACAGCGAGAAAACGCACAACCAGTACAGTGCCAGACCGGTGAGCGTCAGCACCAGTCCAATGTGCTCCTCCCGGAAAAGCTCGCCGACCCCCGCGACGGATAGGATGGCCAGGGCCGGCAGTGCCGGAAAGAGATAGCGCCCCTGCGGCTGTAGGTACCGGAGATTGTAGAAAACCACGCCGATGATCACAAGCAGAATCTCGAGCAGCAGCAACCCCACCCCCCAAGCTTCCACCCCCGACACGGCGAATCGGCGACGCGGCGACACGGCGAGTGGACCAACCGACGTGGAGCTGATCTCGGGCTCCTTTCTCTGGTCGCCGACCGTATCACGACCTGGCTGCTCGCCCGGTGTAGCTCCACGTAGTTCGGGCTCCGCGTCGCCCCGTGGCGAGACAATCGCGGAGCGAACGAGGCGCCAGAGGTAGAGCGCCACGCCGAGCGCTACCAGGAGCGATAGCGTCGCCAGCACGTCATAGGTGCGATCGGAATAGGGGATGCCCATCCAGCCAAACTGGCCCCAGAAGCTGTGAAACACGGTCAGGAGCATGTCGCGAATCCGTGATCGGGTGAGATCGCCAGTCAGCGGCTGTCCGACGACGACCTCGGCGTGGCGACGCAGGGCGAACGGATCAGTCGGGCCATAGATCAGCAGGTTGCGCAAGAACCACCAGCCGCTCAGGACAAGGGCGACACCCCCCGCGCGCACCAGACGAAGCGGAACCTGGCGCAGCGCTGCCTGACGGTCTTCGGCGCGTAGTGCCGAGCCGATAAATCCTATCGTGATCAGCAGGGCGCTCACTCCGCCATCGAGCTTCGCCAACGCGGCTAGCCCGGCGGCTGCTCCGACTTGCAGGTCGTTCCCTGGAATTCGTGGCTTGATCAGATCTTTGACCAGGACGATCAGCACCAGGCAAAGCATGAGCTCGACCAGGGCATCGTTGTCGATCGCCGCGTCCATGAACACGTGCATCGGAACGAAGGCGACGAACGCCGCGGCAGCAAGCGAGTAGGACGGACGCTCGGGGAAGATCAGGTGGGCAAGGCGGTAGGTGGCAAGAATGACCAGTGCGCCGATCAGCGATGTGCCGAGGCGCAGGGCGATGACCTGGGCACGAGTGCCAGCGCGCTCGGCGATCAGAAAGATTGGCGCCTCGAGCAGGTAGTACAGCGGCGGCTGGTGCGACTCGTAGCGCAGCCCCGCGATCGAATCCCCGGGAGGAAACTGCTCGTGTGTCAGTCGAGCAATCTCTGCCTGGTTGTAATCTCCCGGCCTCAGGACGGGCAGGCGATGGTCGACGGCGAGGCTACGGATGACGTTGTAGTGAGCCGGCTCATCCGGGGCGTTCCAGGTGGGGACCCGGACGGCATACAGGATGGCCAGGGCGAGGTAGCCGGCGACGATCAGACCGAGCACTGCCGGGACGCGAACACGGGCCGTCACGAGCGTCTCACATCCATGGGAGCGAAACCGAGGCAGCGCGTCGCGGCTTCCTTCGCCTCCAACGATTTCCCGCGAGGTGGGTGAGCGTGGAGCCCTTCATCAGCAAACCGCGTGATCGCTCATACTACTGCCGGGAGCTCGATGGTTTCTGTCAAGTCCGTCGTCGCCGGTCACCGACGTGTGTGCCGCACCACTATACGCGACCGTTCCCGCGAAAGCAACTGCTCGTACGGTACCGACACGTCCACTCAGGTTCTGACCTCCAGCCGTGGGCGGCGGGCCGAAAACATCTTTGATCGCCGGAACGGATCATTGCAGAAGAGGAAACAGCCAATGGCGATGATCAGGTCGCCCACACTCAGCACGACGGGGTGACGGAACGGCAGGGGCATGAAAATGCGATCACCCAGCCAGGTCAGGCGAGTCGACGAGTCCATCAGGGTGAAGGGCGACCACCGACCCGCGGCGAGCACCTGGCGCTGGGATTCGAGCAGACCCGCGGCCGCGAGCTGCTGCGGGTCGCCGGGCATCTGGCCGCCATTGGCTGCGATCGCGAGGAGATTCGAGAGAAGGCCAAGGAGCAGAACGAGGAATCCCGGCTGAGCGTAGTTCGCCAGGAGGAAGATGATGAGGAAGCCGAACGATCCGAGATAGAGCAGTGCACCAAGCGGAAGTGAGAGCCCGGCCGGCTGCGTGGCAAGTATCGACGAGAACGCCGAGAGGTTGACGACGAGGTGGAGGATGGCGCCGACGATTGCGAGCAGCCAGAGCCGAAATCGCCGCCTGGTGATATCCTCCGGCGTACGTCCGCGGAGGAAGGCCACTACCAGCGACAGGATCAGGGCCAGCGCAAAGAACATCGTCTCAACCGGTCAGTTCGGCGGTCTTCGGTGAGGTCGGGGCTGAAGGGTTATCCAGGATCTCATACACCGTCTCGAGGAGCTGCAAAGGGCTGAACGGTTTGATGAAGTGCTCCTTGACGCCGAGGGCCTGGCTTTGAGCCAGATCGTCGGCGCTGCCGCGCGCAGTCAGCATGATAATCGTCACATTCGCGGTCTCCGGTCGCGCGCGCAGCTTGGCTGCGACGGTGAAGCCATCCAGATCCGGCATCATCACGTCGAGCAGGACAAGGTCAGGTGGTTCCGCGCTGGCCATCTCCAGGGCAGTAACACCATCGCTGGCAACCAGCACCTCGAAATCAGTGGTTCCCAGCGTCATCGTCACCAGCCGTTGGACGGCCTGATCGTCATCTACCAGTAAGATGCGTTTGCGCACCCGAAGGTCCCTCCTCATTCTGCTCGGACGTGGCCGTTCGCCACGTCGAGGCTCAAGGTATCGTTGGCCCGGCGAGTATCGTCGGGCGGTGCGGGCGCCCAGAGGGGCAGCGTGAAGGTGAAGGTGCTCCCGCGTCCTAGCTCGCTCTCGACCCAGATCCGTCCACCGTGGGCGTCGACGATATGCTTGACGATCGCTAGCCCCAGGCCGCTGCCGCGCACCCGGTGAGCCAGTGTGTTGTCGACGCGGTAGAACTTTTCGAAGAGCCGTCCAATCTTATCGCGCGGTAGCCCGATCCCCTGATCGATCACCGACACCGCTACTTCACTATCGCACTGGCGAGCAATCACGTCAACCCGGCCGCCGGCGGGCGAGTACTTGATCGCATTGGTCAGAAGGTTGTCGAGAACCTGGCGCAGTCGCAGTGGATCGCCCCGTACCCGTGGGAGCTTCTCCGTGGTGTGATAGAGAATCTGGTGACGTTCGGTCTGGCGAGATATGTCCTGGACGGCGTGCTCGATGAGCGGCTCCAGATCGACCTCGACCATCTCGAGCCGGAAGTGGCCGGCTTCCATGTGGGAGATATCGAGCAGGTCGTCGACCAGCCGCTGCATCCGCTGGGCGTGCCGGTGGATCTCGCCAGCGATCTCGCGGACCGTTGCGGGATTCGGCTCGATCGCCGAGAGGAGCTCGGAGAATCCGACAATCGGCGTCAGCGGACTTCGAAGCTCGTGCGAGACCGTGGAGATGAACTCGGCCTTGAGCGTGTTCAGCCGATGCAAGGCTCGTGCTTCGGTCGCCTCTTTCTGAACGCGCGCCTTCTCGAGAGCCACCGCCGCTTGATCGGCAATGGCCGCCAGCACGCGCAGGTCTTCCTGGTTGTAGGCACCCTGGCGGTTGGCTTCGGCGACGATCACTCCGCGCATGACGCCTTCGACGGTGAGGGGTGCCGCCAGGATCGACTGACAGCGCGCCCTGGTGGTCAATCCAAGCCCATCGTCCAGGGCGATCGCGTCATCGCCGTCGATCAGGAGGGGCTCGCCGCGTTGCTGGATTCGTCCAACAATGCCCTCGTTTGGCGAGTTCAGCTGGCCGTCGAGGGACGTTTCGCCGTCGCGGCTGAAGGCGATCTGCCAGGTATCGGTATGCTCATCGCGCAGGGCGACATAGAAGCGATTGGCGCCAAAGACGCGTCCAGCCTGCTCGTAGATCACGTTCCACAGGTGGGCCAGGTCCGGCGCTCGTGTCAGCGCGCTGTTGATCTCGTTGAGGAGCGTGAGCTCCGCGGTCCGTCGCTGAAGCTCGTCCATGCGGAGCAGAAGATCGCGCTGGGTCATCTGCAGTGATGCCGCGAGCGAGAAGGATACGTATACGCCGACGAGAATGACCACGACCAGGACGATACTCCAGGGGACCGTCTCCCAGAGCATCGCGACGATCACGCCGATGACGACAGTCGAGACGTACTGGAGCAGCATCTCCACGTTGCCCAGGTTCCAGACGTAGAGGAAAGGACGATGCTGATCGATCGCCACGACCCCGGCCACGAGCCCGGAGTTGATGAGGAAGTACGTGATGGCCAGCGCCCCGAGCGCGCAGACGCCTTCGGTCGAGTTGAAGTCGGGGACCGCGTCTCCTCCAAGTGCGCGGGCAACCCCCTGGTAGGCCCAGCCGCTGATCCCGACCGTCAGTATGTACTGGCTAACGTTGAAGACCGCCTTGATCCACGGGCGGTGCAAAATGAGGTGTGAGCCGACCATGGCGATGAAGACTGAGGGCAGGGTGAGCGTTGGACCGAGGAGAAGAATCGAGGCGACGAACATCGCCGTGACGATCGTGCGCTGATCTCCCAGGGGCGTCGTGATGACTTTCAGCTCGGTGACGAGGGAGCCAATGCCGAGGATAACCAGGAGAAACGGAATTTGTTCGGCTGGAGCCCGGCCAGTCAGGGGGAAGCGGATCAGGAGGACCGAAAGCACCGTCGCTGCAGCGACAACGCCCGCGACGAACAGGCGGGTACCCCGAGGAAGGGCAAGAAACGACCCCAAAACTGGCTCTAACCTCGATGTCGAAACGCACACCTTCGGGAGCGCGGCATAGCTTGCCACCTCCCGTGCACGGACCGGCAGCTGCCGGGGTGGGGGACGCCGCTGCGTCGATCCTCCCCACCCCGATGCCTTCTACGTCGCACTCACGTCCGGCGAGACGAGAAGGGGCCGGCGAGTGGTGCTACCAGCGAAACCCGAATCGGCCGATCAGCCGCAATAACCAGTGCGTCATCGTCGATCGCCCTCAAGATGAGATGGGAGTACCGATCGACCAGCTTACCACTGGTTGCAGGCGCCGCTCGCGATGGCCACCGCAGCGATCATGCCGATGATGGCCGCCAGCCGGAACCAGGTTGCACGCACGCGATTCATTGCCATACTCCTCTCTGACGCTCGAATTAGCCGTCGCCAAGGCCGACTGTATTGTACGACAGAGTGCACGTTTCTTTGGTTAAGAGATGGGGAAGATCTGGTTAAGACTTGGCAACTTCCGAGGTGGTAGGGTAATCGAGTATGTAGCCAAAACCCCGGACGGTCCGGATGTAGCGCGGGGCATCCGCGTTCTGTTCGATCTTATTCCGTAGATGGCGGATGTGGACCTTGATGATCTCTTGTGCTTCGCGGTCGTCGCAGGCTACGTCCTGAATCTGGCGAAGTAGACTGACGCTGTTGACGACCTGGCCGGCCTTGCGCGCCAGGTAGCTGAGGATGCGAAACTCATTCGGCGTCAGATCAACCCGGTCGCCGCGTACCCGAACCTCGACGCGGTCCAGATCGATGACCAGATCGCCAATCGTGATCGGGCGCTCTCTCTCGGGCGGCTGATGGCTGCTGCGGCGCAGGAGGGCCTCGACGCGCGCGAGGAACACACGAACGCTGAAGGGCTTGGTCAGATAGTCGTCGGCACCGAGCTCAAAGCCGCGCACGACGTGATCTTCCTGCGCCAGCGCGGTGAGCATCAGAATCGGCGTCGGTGCGATCTGTCGCATCCGCCGGCAGACTTCGAAGCCGTCGATGTCGGGAAGGAGGAGATCGAGCACGACCAGATCCGGGCGGCGCGCTGCGAATGCTGCCAGAGCGCTTGCCCCATCTGCTGCGACTTCGACGTCCATTCCGTCCTGATGGAGTGCAAACAGAACCAGCCGCCGAATGGTCTCATCATCTTCTACGAGAAGGACGCTCGCCATGTCGGGAAACCGTCCTCGCACCAGCCGTGACGCCCATTATAGGCGTGGCGAGCATCTCGCGCAAGCGACACATGCCCGCTGCTCGCTTGCCGGAGACAAATTTCGCCCCGCATTGACAGGCGAATTCGGTCTGTGATAGAGTTCCTACGGGATGAAGGAGGTGGTGTGCAGATGGATAGTACGCGTTGTCTGAGCTCGCGCGCGATGTGCACGCTGGAGGGCTTGGTCCAGTAATACTGGCCGAACCTTCCCACGTGCGTTTTCATCCAGGCGCACGTGCTTGACAACCTGATGCCGGAGGGGGCAACCCCTCCGGCATCGTCATTATTTGAGGAAAATGCCTTACACGCCACTGTCGCCAGCTGCGCTCCGCCGCGGTTTGAACACACGCGTCGTCGGCAGCGAGATCGTCTGTCTGAAGACCGTCGGCTCGACCAATGACTGGCTCAAGGCTGCTGCCGCGGAGGGGGCGGCGGAAGGCCTGGTGGTCTTCGCCGAGGAGCAGACCGCCGGTCGGGGCCAGGGTAGTCACCACTGGATCGCCCCTCCGGGCTGCTGTATCCTCGCCTCGATTCTTCTCCGTCCGCGCCTTTCCCCCGAGCGACTGTTCTATCTAACGATGATCGGCTCGTGCGCTGCCGCGGCAGCGGCGATCGAGATTACCGGCCTCCCGGTGCACTTGAAGTGGCCGAACGATCTCATCTCAGAGCACGGCAAGCTCGGCGGAGTGCTTACCGAGAGCAGCATTGTCGACGGACAGGTCGAATACGCGATCCTCGGTATCGGTCTGAACGTCAACGTGAGACGGCGCGCACTCGCGCAGATCCCGGGAGCGGCCAGCCTTCAGACAGAATTGGGCCGCGAGGTCAATCGAGCTCGACTCGCGCGCGCACTCCTCCGCGGCCTGGACGAGCGCTACACGCTCATCCAGGATGGCGACTTTGACGCGGTGTTCTCGGAGTGGCGCGAGCGACTGGACACGATTGGCAGGTGGGTCGATCTGCACCGCGATACGGAGGTCGAAGGGCCTTTCTTTGCACTGCAGGTCACGGAAGAGGGGGCTCTCATCCTGCTTCGACCTGACGGTACGACGATAACTGCGGTAGCCGGTACGGTCTCGGTCCGCCCGAGTGCCGAGAGCTGAGTGTCAGGGGAGGTCAGGTGCTGCCCGAGAGCAGGGGATACTCCGAGCTCCTGCGTGTGGGAGAGACGGGAAGGCGCCAGGCGGGTGTGGGTCCGCCCTCCCAGCCATCACCGGTCGGTACCGCCAAGAAGCGGGCAGGAGACGCAGGCCGCGCGCTCGCAGTGATTCCGCAGCAGGTAGAGTAAGCCCTGCTGCCGGCGGGCGGTTCGGAGGACGTGGTCTGCTGCGCCGATCTCGGCCGCGAGCTTCTCAGTTGCCCGGTAGGATGACGGTCGAGGGAACGCGCGGTAGACCGACCAGGCAGAATCGGCAAGCACGCGGTCGCCGGTCTCGTCCGCCACGGCGAGTGCCAGCGGCAGAACGACGTTTACCACCACGTCGCGCGCGCGGTCACGCCCGAGCAGTGCGGCGTGGCCGCGGGGTAGGGGACGGCCGAAGTCGCAGTGGGTCGACCAGTAACCAGTGGTATCGTCTACCAGGAACAGATTTTCCAGATCCGTGGGCGCGACGGTCTTGCGTCGGAGAGGGGCGAGCAGAGCCTGGTCGAGTCCAACGTCGCGGAAGCGGACGATCAGGTGCGCAGCGGTGGCGAGGCGACGGGTCGGATAATTCGCCGGGCGAACGCCGGCGAAGACCCAGTCGGCAGCGCTCAGGCAGGCTCCCTCCCAGTCACGCCGGTACAGGCTCCAGATATCTTCGAGCCCGCTGGCGACGGCGTCCGCTTCCCAGTCGAGGGCGTGCGCCTCGCGCTGGGACGGGAGGAGGCCCGCGACGCCGAAGAGAATCGCCTGCGCCAGGTCGAGGGCGTCGGGGACGCTCCGTCGTCCGAGGAGCGCCGTGAGCAAGGCCACCGGTAGGGCCTGGGCGAGCCGGGTGAAGGCCGAACGGTTTCGGCTGAATCCAAGCGCCTCGAAGGTCGCCTCGTAGGCCAGCTGTTCGGTCGTCAGGCGCGTCCGTTCGGCCTCGAATCGCGAGGCGCGCTGTGCCAGACGACGATCGCCCAGGTCGTCAAGGAGCCGACTGATCAGCGTCGGATCCCGCTGCCGGGCAGCGCGGTGACACGCGTCGGGTGCCAGCAGCCCATCGTTGGGGGGCGTTGGTTCCGGAGGATCGACGACAAGCGTTGGAATAGGCTGGCCCGCGAGGCTGGTAGGCGGCGGAGCGTCGGCGACGAGGACGACGTGGAGAATCACGCCACGATAGCGCGGATCCTGGTGGTGGCCGTGAGTATACCAGTCACTCGTCCGCTGGTGGAATTCGATGTCGCCTTCGATCAGCGTGCCGTCGTTGAAGGCGATCAGCGCGCCGCGGATGTCCGGGCCGGCGCCGCCCGGGCAGCGTCCACGGTAGACGACCTGCACCAGGCGGCCGTCCGTGGTCCGCAGCGGATTGCCCAACCCTCTCTGCCAGGCTCGGACCAGTCGGCGTTCTCCGGCGTCGTCGGACACGTCGTCAGCGTTTGGTTGGAAGCATCCGCGGCGCGGCGCCTCTCAGGTACCGGTGGTACACTGGCCGCTACTCCTTCAGAAAGCGTCCCCGTTTCTCTCGAGGAAGCCAGACAAACGGATCGGAGCCATCCGCGGGCGGACGGTATTCCAGACCGATGTAGCCGGTGTAGTCAGAATCTTCGACCGCCTTCAGAACGTTAGCAAAGTTGATCTCGCCAAGACCAGGCATCACCCGACCGGGAGCATCGCCGATCTGAACGTGGCCGATCTTGGCGACGTTCGCCCGGAAGGTGTCGATCAGGTTCCCTTCCATCACCTGCAGGTGATAGAAGTCGTGCTGGAACCGCACGTTCGGTAGCCCGACCGCGTCGATGAGGGCGATCCCCTCGGACGAACGGCTGACGAAGTAGCCAGGATTGTCGTGGTCGTTCAGTGCCTCGACCAGAAGCATGATCCCGTCCTCGGCCGCCCGAGCACCCGCGCGCCGGAGGCGATCGACCGCGACGTCGAGCTGCTTGGCGTAGGGGACTCCGGGGATGCGTCGACCGGCCAGGACGTTGATCCGACGCGCTCCGAGCCGGCGACAGATCGCCAGAGCCTCATCCAGACGGTACCAGAAGCGGTCTTCGGCATCCGGGATCGAGAGGTGGCCGCGAGGGTACTCCGGATCCGATTCGGTATCGATCAGCGCCAGGTGCAGCGCGTAGCGGCGCAGCAGTGCCTCCAGCTCGTCCAGGCTCTGCCTCTGCGGAAAGAGAATTTCGACCGTCGTGAAGCCAGCCTCGGCGATTCGGCGCAGCCGCCCATCCCAGGGAAGCTCTCCAGGAAGGTAGTGCGCGTTCGCCTCGTAACAGATTCGTGCCTCGATGCCCACGCTACTCACCCGTGAAGGAAACGTAACGCACGTACTTCGACGCCGGCTTCGCGCTCGAGCACGCGGACCAGGCCGGCCATATCATCGTCGCCCATACCCAGCGCCCGCCCTTCCCGGAAAACCTGCGTGGCGATGCTGCCCAGCAGCGTGCGCACGTTGAGCTCGTTGCTCAGGCTATCGATCAGGCCGAGATCCTTCAGAACCACGTTGATCGACGTGCCAGCAGTAAAGTTGCGCTCGAGCATCATGGGTACGTTGCGGGTCAGCATAGCGCTACTGCCAAAGCTCGTCCTCAGGACGTCGAGCATGATCGCCGGGTCGGCACCGGCCTTCACCCCGAGCACCATCGCTTCCGCAGCGGCGGCACTGTGAATCGCGACCAGAAGCTGATTCGCCAGCTTGATCGTGCTGCCAGAGCCGGTTGGCCCAACCAGGCGGATATTCTTGCCCATGGCCTCGAAGACCGGTCGCGCGCGCTCGAATGTCGCCTCGGCGCCGCCCACCATGATCGTCAGCGTGCCGGCCTGGGCACCAGCCGGGCCGCCGCTGACCGGTGCGTCGAGAAAATCAGCGCCCCGGCCGCGCGCTCCTTCGGCGCATTGCCGGCTGGTTGTCGGACTGACCGTGCTGTGATCGACGAAGATCTGACCGGGGCGCGCGGCCTCGATCAGCCCGTTCGGTCCGAAATACACGTCTTCGACAGACGCGGTATTGGTCAGACAGGTGAGAACGATGTCGGAGGCACGCGCCACCTCGGCCGGCGAGCTGGCGGGATGTGCCCCGACCGCGGCGAGCTCGTCGACGGCCGCGCGGCTTCGGTTGTGGACAGTCACGAAAAAACCGGCGTCGAGCAGATGGCGGGTCATCGGTTTGCCCATCTTACCCAACCCGATGAAGCCAACGTTCATCCAGGCCCTCCAGGCTATCATCATCGGGGGTGTGTCGCGATTATAGCAGACCCCAGGCAGCGGGATTTGCCCGGTACGATGAGGCTGGGCGTGCCCGAACGCGCTACCCGTGCTTCGCGAGCAGATCCACCCGGCAGGAGAATATCGGCGACGGTCCGGTGCGCGTCATTGCCAGCCCCTTCCCTCACAGGCACGGGACGCGCAGTGTGTCGAGCAGATAGTGTCGGTTGATGAGAATCTTCTCTTCGACGGTGCCTTCGCCTTCTTGGGGGCGAGGTGGATCGAGATCGAGGGTGATCCATCCCTGGTAGCCACGCTCTTGAAGCAGGCTCCAGATTGATGGGAAATCCACTCCGCCCGCGCCCAGGTCTTTGTAGAGGATCTGCCGCTGGTGCTGCTCCGTCGTCGGCGTCGGGCCAGTGTAGCCGCGATACTCGGGACGCGTATCCTTCCAGTGCAGCGCGGCGAGTCGATCATAGTAGGTCGCGATCATCGCGCGTGGGTCGCCGCCACCCAGATTGATCTGCGCGGTGTCGATGATCAGGTCGACGTAGCGGGCATCGGTCAGCTCCATGAGGCGGCGCACCTCCTCGGGACGCTCGATCGGACCCCAGATGTGCGGGTGCGGAGCGATGCGAATGCCAAGATCCGCCGTCTGTCGGCCAATCTCGTTGACCGTATCCGCGATCGCGCGGATATCGGCGTCGCTCGTCCCTCCCGGGGGACGTGCACCCATGTTAATCTTGAAGTATCGGCAGCCGAACACGGTCAGGAAGTCGCGCGCGAACGCGACGTGATCATCGATGGTCTGCTGTCGTCTGGCCGGGTCGATGAAGTTGGTGGACTGGCCGGGACCGCCGTTCGAGCAGGTGATCAGTGTGATCTCGTGCCGGTCGAGCAGAGCTTTGAGCTCGGCGGGGTAATCGACGTAGCGCGTAGCCAGACTTCGATAGGGCTCGATCCCGTGAAACCCGAGCTGGGCGATCAGTTCGATGTGCTCGGGCTTGAGCTCGCCGAAGATGGCTCCGCCGATGGCGAAATGGATACCACTCGTGGGATCTTGCTGCACGATGTGCTCCTTGATGGATGTTGGCTAGTAGGTGTCCGATGATGGGGGCGAATGCTGGTCGAGGCCCCGTGCTGATACTCAGAGTGCGTCATCCAACACCCATTCCCGCTCACCCTTGACCTACACGTCGAATACATAGTAGCCGTGCGCGTCGATGATCTGGGTGCCCTCGTCAATGACGACACGCTTGGCCGTTCCGTAGCTCCGATGGGTGTGACCGTGAAGGAAGACGCGTGGATGATAGTCGTGGATCAATCTGGTGAAGGCAGGGAAGCCGCGGTGAGCGCGATCCGGGGCGTCGAGGCAGGTTTCGCGCCCGGACTTGGCCGGATGCTGTGAGGACATCCCGATACCGGCTGGCCGCGTGCATACCTCGTACGCCAGCGGGCAGTAGCGCGGTGGCGCATGGGTCACGAGAACGTCGAGCCCTCCCGCGAGGATGATGCGCGGTTTCACCCAGAGCACCCGCAGCGCCATGATCCACTCCGGGTACTGCTCCGGGCCGCCATTGTACCAGGGGGCACCGCCGAGACCGAGAATGCGCAGCCCGTTCCAGGTGATGAGGCGTCCATCGATGGATTCGCAGCCCTCGGGTGGTGCTTCGCGGTAGCTGCCGTCGTGGTTACCGGGGACGTAGTACAGGGGAACGTCGAAGCGCGAGACCAGATAGGACAAGTATTCCGCGGGAAGATCCCCGCAGGAGATGATCAGCTCGATTCCGGCCGCGTGCCAGCGCTCAGAATTGTAATGATCGTACAGGACCGGGTCGACTTCGTCGCTAACGGCAAGGATACGCGCGATGGAAGCACCTCGAAGTAGAGGTTTGCAGATTCAGTATAGCGCATACCATCAGGCATTCAACAGGTGCGGCCCGCGGAGGAAACCCGACGTTGCTCCTTGCGGGACACGGGTATTCCGACCTACAATCATGCTACGATGAGCGATGAAACCCTCCGTTATGGAGAACGCCAGATTCGCGAGGCTCGCCTGGAAGCGGTGCCGAATCCCTCGCCAGAGCGCGAGTATCGGATCGATCTGACCTGCCCGGAATTCACCTGCCTCTGTCCCCGTTCGGGCTTTCCAGACTTCGCGACGCTGTATATTGCCTACGTGCCGGATCAGACGATCGTCGAGCTGAAGTCGCTGAAGCTGTACATCAACCGCTTTCGGAATGAGTATCTGTTCCACGAAGCGGCGGTGAACCGGATCTTGAACGATCTTGTCGCGCTTCTCGATCCTCGCTGGATCGAGGTCGTCGGCGACTTCAACGTGCGTGGAAACATCCACACCGTCATCACGGCGCGTCACGGCCGCCCTGGCTACACTCCACCCCCGCCCCCGCGCGTGGAGTCACGACGCCCCTGACCGGCAACCAGAACGCGTCACGGGATCATTCGGCCTGCAATCCCCGCGGTGTGCTGCTGGACCGTCGGATCGCGTCTGATTCAGCAGTGCGGTCAGGGATTGACGCGTGGGATCCCACGCGGTCTCCAGTGGGCGACGAGGCGGAGCGCGTCGACGAGGGCGCGATAGCACGACGAGCGGAACTGCGGCGAAAAGCCGTAACGAATGGCCGCTCGGGCAAATCGGTCGTTTACGACCTCTGGCACCAGCCCGGGCTTCCAGACGACGTCAAGCTCGAGATCGGTGTACGTGAGCTGGTATCCTCGAATCACGGTTGGACTCGTCACGTGGGCCGAGACTTCCAGAAGCTCGCCGCTCGGGGCGTATGCCTCGGACAGAACGTACGGTCGTGCGAGCCAGAAGAATGTGCGGCTTGCGTAGCCCGATACCCATCCACCCTCGGTGCTGTTGATAACGTTCCCGACCGGACTACAGGTGACGACGTGGTCGTCGTGAACCGCCTCGATTGTATCCTGCCACCAGCGGTAGGCTTTCCCGTCAGCGTGAAGGGCGCGCACGTCGACAATGTCACCCGGAACGAGGTCTGCCATCGCTCCCCTTCGATGTGCTGCCGTGATCCGGCTGATCGCGGTTCTGCCGTACCCGAGCGAGAGAGCAAGCGTCACGTGCAGGATTGGACGCTTCGGGTAACGTCGATACTCTGCGCCAACCGCACTCCGCCCTCTATGCCCAGCTCATCCGGAGCGGCTCTCCTTCACCGCACGTCGTATACTTTACTCACTTATTGTCTCATACTGGAGGAGAATCGTGGATCGAACTGTCCGCGTGGCGGTGGTCGGTCTTGGCTGGCCGGGGATGCGTCACCTGGAAGCATACCTGAAGCACTCGTCCGCCGAGGTCGTCGCGGTGTGCGACGCTAATCCCACGCTCCTCGCCTCGGTCCAGCGTCAGCACCAGATCGAGCTTGGCTTCGACAACCTCGAGTCGCTCCTGGCGCTGGACGGACTGGATGCCGTCAGCATCTGCACCCCGAACTTCTTGCACGAGCCGATGGTCTGCGCGGCGCTCGCGGCCGGGAAACACGTCCTCTGTGAGAAGCCGCTGGCGGCGACGCTGGAGCAGGGCGAGCGCATCGCCGCGACCGCGCGAGCCAGCGATCGAGTCTGCATGGTTGGCTTCAGCCGGCGCTACCGCGACGACTCGCGTGCCGTGAAGGCCCTGGTCGAGAGTGGCGAGCTGGGCGAGATCTACCACGCGCACACCGGCTGGCTCCGCCGACGGTTCAATCCGAGTGTACGGGGCTGGTTCCTCTCCAAGGCGCAGTCTGGCGGTGGTCCACTGATCGACCTGGGCGTTCATATGCTCGACCTGGCGCTCTGGCTGATGGGGAATCCAAAGGCCGTCTCGGTCAGCGGAGCCGTCTCGCACCACTTTGGCGAGCGACTTGGCCGCGGCGCTTCGGTCGATGTCGAGGACATGGCGAGCGCGTACGTCCGGCTCGAGAACGGTGCCGTCATCGTCCTGGAGACGAGCTGGTACTCGTTCAGCGGAGCAACCGACCACATTTTCTGTGAACTGCTGGGAACGCGTGGCGGGGCGAAGATCGACCTGGGTACGACGAGCCCGACGCCTCCGGTCGAGGTGTACGTCGATCGCGGATCGGTGCCGCTCGTCGCTGCACCGGTCATTCCGTCCGTCGACCAGACCACGGTAAGCTTCTCCAACGAGATCGCCGAGTTCATCGCGGCGATTCAGGAGGAGCGTGCGCCTGCGTCGACCGTCGAGCAGGGGCTGGAGATCCTGCGCATTCTGGACGCGATCTATCGATCAGCCGAAGCCGGCACGGAGGTGCGGCTGTAGAGCGCTGATCAGCTCACCAAGATCGTCGGCCGAGAACTGTTTCCCTCGCCTTCTATGTGGGTGGGAAACCATAGCGGGATCGGCAGCCAGTGGAACCAGCGTTTCTCCTCGACGCCGTAATCCTGCAGCCGAACTTCCCTGCGGGCGGTGATGCTGAGCGACCAGAGGGAGCGAAGAATTCGGGATCGCGCAGAGATGCCTTCGTCGCTGCGCTCGTCGGAAGGATAGCCTGCGAGAGACGACGCTCCCGCTCAGGGGATCAGATCTTTCACCGCGATATTCGCCGATGGCGTCGCCAGCGGCGAGATCGCTTGATCCGCGCCGAGGCGCTGCTGGGTCTGGTAGCCGACGTCGGCGCCTGGATCGCGGTGGACTTCGAGGACGCGATCGGCCAGATTCACGATCCAGTACTCGGGGATTCCCGCCAGGGCATAAACGCGAGCCTTGCGGCGTCGGTCGAAGTCGAGCGACGAATCCGAGATCTCCACGACGAGCAGCGCGGTTGTCGGGTGGGCGTTCACGTAGTCTCGCCAGTGTCCCCGTACGACCGCGACGTCGGGCTCTGGCTCGGAATCGGGGCCGAGAGCGAGAGGAAGCTGAACGCGAACGTCAAAGGCGCGGCCGAAGGTCACACGCAAGGCTTCCTCGGCCGCGCGCATGGCCGAGGCATGTCGGGCGTTGTGAGCAGTCATCTGGATGATGTCCCCCTCCACCAGCTCGACACGCTCGTCCGGCGCAAACACGCCGGCCTCGATCATCTTGTCGTATTCTTCGCGAGACCATCGCTTGAGCTGAACGGCGCTCATGGGCTCCTCTGCGTTCCGCGCGTCTTCGCGGTGACTCCCCTATCTGCTCTTTACCCGCAGCGGGATCACCTCGTTGGGCTTGGATTCCTGCTCTGGCTCTGGCTGCCAGTTTTCGATCTCGGCGAGCAGTGCCGGAATGAGCTGGTCTTCGCTGGCAGTTCGCAGGAGCTTGCCTTTGCGGTAGATGGCGCCGCGCCCACGGCCACCCACGACTGCGAGGTCGGCCCCGGCTGCCTCGCCGGGACCGTTGACGACACATCCCATCACCGCGACGCGGAGCGGGGTCTTCACCGATGCCAGCGCCGCCTCGACGTCGGCGGTCAGCTTGAGCAGATCCACCTCGGTGCGGCCGCAGCCAGGGCAGGCAGTGAGCATCGGTCCGTGCGCGCGAATCTCGAGAGACTTCAGGATCTCATAGGCCACCTTGACCTCATCGGTCTTATCGGGCGTGGTCAGCGAGACGCGCAACGTATCGCCAATGCCGTGCGCCAGCAGCGAGCCGATGCCGATCGCGGACTTGATCGTCCCGCTCCACGGAGTGCCCGCCTCGGTAACGCCCAGGTGCAGCGGGTAATCGATCTTCGCGGAGAGGAGCTCGTAGGCACGAATCATGTTCGGCACTTCGCTGAACTTGACCGAGACGATCATATCGTGGAAGCCCAGCTCCTCGCAGAAGCGGATGTGGTCCAGTGCGGACTCGACGGCGGCCTCGGGCGTTGGGTAGCCGTACTTCTCGAGCAGGCGCGGCTCGATTGAGCCACAGTTGACACCGATGCGGAGAGGAATCTTCGCCTGCTTCGCCGCCAGGACGACTGCCTCGATCCCTTTCTGGCCGGCCTTGACGAAGATATTGCCCGGATTGATCCGAACCTTGTCCACGCCCTGCTCGATCGCGGCGAGGGCAAGCTCATAGTCGAAGTGGATATCGGCGATGAGCGGGATGCTGATGCGGCTCTTGATGCGCTGGAGAGCCGCGGCCGCCTTCCGGTCTGGTACGGCCACGCGGATGAGCTCGCAGCCGGCCTCCTCCAGGCGGTGAATCTGAGCAACCGTCGCGTCGACGTCACGCGTGTCGGTGTCGCACATCGACTGTACCCGAATCGGCGCATCACCCCCGACCGCGACGTTGCCCACGTAGACTTTCCGAGTTGGCCGGCGCATCACACCCATCCGCCTACGAACCTCCTTGCACGTAGAATCCGAGCATCAGGACCCAGGACTCGGGCCAGATCAATCAGCCTCGGCCGACGGACTGCTCCCGCCTCGAGTGATCTCCATCGAACATACCTGCCCTCGGGCCGGAAAGTTTCGTCTCCGCGCGGCCGTGCAGGAGCCACGGGGACGGGTGCCAGATGACCGCTCCGGCACGCTGGCCCGGCGAACCGCGCCTGGCGCCTGGGCGAGCAGACGACCCGGGGCGACGGCTCTCTCATGAAAATTGTAGGGTATCACTCCCAGGCCGTAAAGCCGTTCCCGGCTTCACATCGGCGAGAAGCTCGACCAGTACCTGGGCCAGGGGCGACAGCCGTCGATGCGCGTAGTGAACGTAATAGAGGGGAAGCTCAGCGCCGGGATCCGCCAGGGGTGGCGCGGCGAGCGTACCCTGTGCAACCTCGCGTGAGACGGCGAAGGCTGGCGTGACCGTTGCGCCATAGCCGGCCTCGACGGTCCGTTTGATCGCCTCCAGGTGATCCATCTCGACGACGTCGTTGAGCTCGAGCCCTGCTCGCTGTAGAACCTCGTCGATGAAACGGCGTATCGCCGAGGCACGCCCGCGCAAGAGCAGGCGCCGACCCTGGAGCTCGCGGGCCCAGATCGACGACCGCGAGGCGAGCGGATCATCTGGCTGGAGGACGGCCACCAGCGGCGTTCGCAGGAATGGTCGCTGGAGCAGCAGGTGGTGTGGCTCCTGGCGTGCCCAGATGGCCAGCTCGACCTCGTTCGCGAGTACCGCGTCGAGAAGTCGGTCACTGTTTCCCACGACGAGCCGCAATGCCGCTTCCGGTCGCCTGGCGTGAAACACTCGAATCAGATCGGGGAGGACGTAGGTCGCGACGGTATCGCCGGCCCCGAGCCGCAGGGTCTGAGCCGCGCGCCCGGCGGCTTCACGCGCGGCGCTGACGGCTTCCTCGAGGAGGGCCATCAGGCGCAACGTGTAGGGCAGCAGCGCATCCCCGGCCGGCGTCACGCGCACGCGCCGGCCGATTCGCTCCAGCAAAGGAAAGCCGAGCTCGGCCTCCAGCGCCTGGACCTGCTGAGTCACGGCCGGCTGGCTCAGATAGAGCTTCTCGGCGGCACGGGTAAAGCTCCCCGAGGCCGCCACCTCGTAAAACGTGCGAAGATGCTGTAGCTGCATCGTGGCCGGGAAGAAGGTGCCGAGGCTCGATACGGGTCACGGGATCCGCAGGCCCGTCCCCGGATCACTCCGCCTCACACCGATAAGGAAAAACTTGTCTATTTATCATAAACTGCTATTCGACTTATAACAAGCATTGCGGTAATCTTGTAGGGATGCAAAGTATGAGCGGAGGCACTGGAGTGAGCAACCAGGACGTCACCTGGCTGATCGGAGGTCCCCAGGGGAGTGGTATCAACGTATCCGCGGAATCGTTTGCTCGAGCGATCGTCCGCGGAGGGCTGCGGGTATTCGCGAATATCGAGTACCACTCGAACATCATGGGGGAGCACAGCTATTATCGCGTGCGGATCAGCGATCAGGATCGGCATTCGATTCTTGACCGAATCAACCTGATCGTAGCGCTGGACGACGAGACCTTGATCGGAGAGCCGCACGCCAAGTTCACCCATCACGAGGGTCACCTTGCCGAGCTAGTCCCAGGTGGCGCAGCGGTCTACGATGCTACGATCAAGCTCGATCGCGCGAAGCTACCGCGTGACGACATCATTCTCTATCCAGTTCCCTATCAGGAAATTCTGCGGCAGACACTGCGAGAATTCGACAAGGAAGATCAGCTGAGCCGGCTGCGAGTGATGATGAACACCATCGCAGTCGGCGCCTCGCTGGCCGTCCTCGACTACGACATCGATCTCTTCTGCGATGTGATTCGCGAGGGCTTCCGCGGTCGCCGTCGGGATGTTGGCGAGATGAATGCGCGGGCGGCGGCACTCGGCTTCGAGTACGTGCGGCAGAACTTTGGCAACGGGTTCGCCTACCACGTTCATCCGAAGTCAGCTCAGGATGAGCATCGCTCGCCCCCGATGCTCATCCGCGGGGTCCACGCCTGCGCCTTCGGCAAGATCAAGGCGGGCCTGGCGATACAGACGTACTATCCGATCAGCCCGGCCACCGACGAGAGCGTGTTTCTGGAATCCCAGCAGCGCAACTACGATATGGTCGTCGTGCAGACGGAAGACGAGATCTCCGCGATCAACATGGCCGTCGGGGCGGCCCACGCGGGCGTGCGCGCTGCCACGTCGACCTCCGGGCCGGGCGTCTCTCTCATGGTCGAAGGGATCGGCTTCGCCTCGATCACCGAGGCTCCTGGTCCGGTACTCTTCTTCTGGCAGCGTGGAGGGCCCAGTACCGGTCTCCCGACCCGCCAGGAGCAGGCAGACCTGCGCTTCGCACTCCAGCTCGCGCACGGCGAGTCCCCGCACATCGTCGTCGCGCCGGGCGATCCCCAGGAGATCTTCGACGACTCCTTCGAGTCGTTCAACTGGGCCGATCGCTATCAGATGCCTGTTGTCGTCATGCTGGACAAGTACCTCTCGACGGCACACTGGACCCTCGACGACCTGAACACGTCGAATCTGACGATCGATCGGGGTGCGCTCTGGCATCCGAATGGCGACGCCAACCACTATCTCCGTTACGCCTTCACCGAGAGCGGTGTCAGTCCGCGGGCGATTCCCGGTCAGGAAGGCGGAATCTTCTGGTCGACGACAGACGAGCACGATCCCGAGGGACATATCACCGAGGATGCAACCAATCGCATCAAGATGATGGAAAAGCGCATGGGGAAGCTCAACCTGGCGGCGCGGGAGATCCCGACCGACCGAAAGCTCCGCCTCTATGGCCCAGCCGAGGCCGATGTCACCGTCGTTGGGTGGGGATCGACCAAGGGGGTAATTCTCGACGCGCTCGATGAGCTCGACGGGCAGGGAGGCCTGCGCTGGAACTTTCTGCAGATTCGACTGCTCCGGCCATTCCCCACCGACGAGGTCGCCGGGATCCTGGGGCGGGCCAAGCGCACGATTCTGGTCGAGAACAACTACACCTGCCAGCTCGGCAACCTGATTCGCGAGACGACCGGCATTCACGTCGACCACGAGGTGCCCAAATATGATGGCCGTCCCTTCTCCCAGGAAGAGCTGGTCGAGGCACTCCGCGAGGCGATCGCATCGGGCAAGCGGCGCGTCTTCGTGTCGCATCTTTCGGCATAATTCGGCGGGAGGGTGATGAGGAATCGGTAGGAGGCTCCCACGCGCGCCTCGATCTCCGTAACCCATCACTCAACACCGCGTCAGTGAGGAAAGAAGCAAGTGGCAACCAGACTCGATCTCAAGAGCTACAAAGCGGATACGCATAACAACTGGTGCCCCGGCTGCGGTGATTTTGGCATTCTGACGGCCATACAGATGGCGCTGTTCCAGCTCAAGATCGAGCCACACCGGGTCGCTCTGTTCTCGGGGATTGGCTGCTCCGGCAAGACGCCCCACTACGTCAACGTCTACGGCTTCCACACGCTGCACGGGCGGGTGCTTCCGGTCGCGACCGGTGCCAAGATCGCCAACAAGGATCTGACGGTCATCGCCGTGGGTGGCGACGGCGACGGCTACGGAATCGGATCGGGCTACTTTGTGAACGCGGGGCGACGTAATCTCGACTTCACCTACATCGTCTTCAATAATGGCGTCTACGGGCTGACCAAAGGACAGGCATCGCCGACGCTGGCAAAGGGCATCAAGACGAAGTCGCTCCCCGAGGAGACGATCCTCGAAGGCATCAATCCGATCGCGCTGGCCGTGGGCGCTGGCTACACCTTCATCGCCCGTGGCTACGCGCTCGACGTGCGTTACCTCTCGAACCTGATCGCCCAGGCGATCCGTCATCGTGGCAGCGCCTTCATCGACGTCCT
The DNA here is from genome assembly GCA_902810745.1 of Chloroflexota bacterium. Taxonomy (GTDB): domain Bacteria; phylum Chloroflexota; class UBA6077; order FW602-bin22; family CADDYW01; genus CADDYW01. Next base: position 34,728 of record CADDYW010000039.1, read on the forward strand.
CCAGACCTGCCCCACCTACAACGACCTCTACACCAAGGACTGGTATGACGAGGGGCCGGAGGGGACGTCGCGCATCTACAAGCTCGACGATACCGGCTACGATCCACTGGTCCGTGATCCCAACGATAGCGACGAGATCATCGCCAAGAAGGTCCAGGCCGTTGCCAAATCATACGAGTGGGGAGATCGGATCCCGGTGGGCGTGTACTATCGGATCGAGCGGCCGACGTATGAGGAGGAGCTGGCGGCGCGCCGTCCCTCGCTCGGCGAAAAGGCGCTCGTCGACATCGACCTGAACGATCGGGACATCCAACCTCTTCTGGATTCGCTTCGCTAAAAGACAGTGCTGAGTGCTGAGTACGGAGTGCCGGGGCGAACCTTCGCCCGAACGGAGCGGGGGCTCGACACTCAGCACTCAGAACCTGGCAGTGGTCACTCGTACACCTGCCCGACGTCGCCTTCGATCCGGGGAGGTCCTCGGCGAGGACGGGTCGCGATGGTCTTGTAGGGAAGTCTCTCGCCTCCCCCGGGTGCGCGCTCGACGCCGGGCGGCGGTACGGTGTTTCCAAAGACGCGCTCCTCGATGAAGCCGGTCAGCTCCTTGTTGAAGCGGAACGGCTCGTCGATCCAGACGCAGTGTCCGCTGCGCTCGAAGCGGACGAGTGATGCACCGTCGATGTTCTCGGCCAGGTATTCGCCAATCCCCAGGGGCACGACCTGGTCGTGCACACCGTGAAACACCGCCGTGGGCAGGTGAAGATTCGCCAGGTCGTCGCGCTGATCGGCGTCCCGCAGGTGAATCAGCGTCTGCTGGGCGGCGTAGAGGGAAGCCTCCAATCCCATGTTCGCGAACCACCGGCGCGTCGGCTCCCCGACGTCGGTGTGGAAGAGTGACACGGCGTAGCGGGCCAGGAGATCTGGCCAGCAGGTCTGGGCGTCGTCGAGGAGGCTCTCGAGATAGTGGCGAGGAACCCCTTGCGGAAAGCCCGGGCCCTGCATCCAGCGGGGTGAGGTCGCTCCGATCAGCACCAGCCCGGCCAGTGTTCGGGGGAAGCGAGCCGCGAAGGTGACCGCGACCCCTGCCCCCATGCCCGCGCCGACCAGGATGAGGTTGCTCAGGTCGAGCACGGTGACGAGCGCGCCGACGTCACGCGCCATCCCCTCGTAGCTGATCAGGCCCCCCGGCTGATCGGATCGCCCAAAGCCGGGCAGATCGACGGTGATGGTCCGGTAGCCACGGCTGAACAGAGCGACCGGATACGCCCACTCCTGACGGTTCAGCGGCCAGTCGTGCAGGAAGAGAATCGTGCGCGCCTGCTCGACGCTGCGATCCTCGTAGTACAGCAGGGCGCGACTCGTCAAGCTGACAGGCGTCGCGACTCCAAGGAATGGCACCCGGCACCTCCATACTCCGCGGCGTGTTCGGGAAGACGATGCAAGTGCCAAGCCAGGTCACGTGGCATCCTCATTGCTTCCTTCCCTCCCCCCACGGTTTACCGACACACCGTGGAACAACTCGACTCGTCTGGAGATGATGCAATGCGCTGGTTTCTCTATCGGGTCTTAGGAGTGCTGCTGGCGGCGGGAATGTTCTTTGGGTCGGTGCCGATCGCGCACGCCCAGGGCGCGCGGTCGATTGACGTGAACCTGTCGACGCAGACGATCACCGCCTACGAGGGCACGACGCCGGTCTATAGCGCCGGGGTGACGACCGGGCGGCCTGGCTGGGCGACGCCAACCGGAAACTTTCGGATCGTCAAGCGCGTCTACAACGAGACGATGGACTCGTCGACGATCGGTATTCCGCGGGATGCTCCCGGCGGCTACTATCTGACGGGCATCCTGTTCACCCAGTACTTTGATTGGAGCGGAGACGCCCTGCATTACAACTACTGGTCGCCAGCCTCGGCCTTCGGCAATTATCCGACAAGCCACGGCTGCGTCGGAATGCAGTACGGCCCGGCGCTGTTCTTCTGGAACTTTGCCACCATCGGGACGCCGGTCCACATCCACTACTGAGACGGGGGGCAGAGGTCCGGGATCGGGGATCGGGG
>CADDYW010000040.1 GCA_902810745.1 Chloroflexota bacterium
TCCCGAGGGGGCGAGGATCAGCTTTACCCTGTCAAGCGAGGGAGGACGACTTGAGCCTCGCGATGTCTCGATTCTGCCTGGGATCGAGTAGGCGAGATACCATTCACCGGCGGCTTGCCGCGGGCGCAGGGCACCCTGCGCGTCCACCGGATGGCGATCAGTCGATGCTGATCTCTACACCTGATGCCTGACCGAGCCGAAAACCATGCGGACGAAAAAGGCGGTGAGCAGAAGCACGGGCGACGCGATGAGCAGTATCAATCCCAGAAAAATGCCGGGATGTGCCGCCGCGAAGTCGCCGCAGCGCCGAAGGACCCAGCCGAGATCGACCGCGGGGACGGAGACCAGCGCCGGGCGGCGCGAGATAGACGAAGCTTGAAGGGACGCGGTCAGATCGGATGGTGACCAGTCTCCGGTCAGCGTTGACCGGACCAGGCCCTCACGGTCGATCGTAACCACCTTCGCCGTGTGAATCACCGAGTAACCGTGCGCGACGTCGTCGGAACCAGCCGGCGGTCGCTTCGACACGTCGATCCCGTAGGCGTTCCAGACCGGCGAAACCCGTGGGTAGGAGCCGGTCAGAAAGAGCCAGCCTGGCGGCCACTGGCCTGCGAACATCCGCAATCGCGCCACGGTATCCCGATCGGGATCGACCGTGACGACGACGACGGCCGGACGGTCCGGTGCCACGTTCTCATACGCCCGGAGCCCGAGCGCGATCTTCGAGAGGTAGAGGGGGCACGTATCCGGGCAGCTGGTGTAAAGGAACGTCAGGATGATTGTTCGGCCCCGAAGATCCTCGAGCCGGATCTCCTCTCCAAACTGGTTCGTCAGCCGGATGGGCGGAGCGGGATAGCCTTCGCTCGCGCGCGCGCAGCCGGTGAGCAGAAGTGCCACCAGGAGGAGCACGGCACGGGTATACAAAAGCCCTCGCCTCTCTCGTGTGTTCGCTCGGGCCATTCTGCCGCCCTTGCTCATCCGCGAGCCTTCAAGGTCACCGGGCTGGTGGGCGCGTCGATCCCGCTGCGGGTTGGTGCGCCGCGGTGGCCACGTTCCGTGAGCAGGGCGATCCCGGTACTTCCCACGAAGGCTACTCCGCCTGCCACGGTACCAATTGCGCCCAGACCAAACAGAGACCCGGCGACGATCAGCGACGGATCGCTCGAGATTGCCTGAAACACCTTGCGGGCGGTCCCGGCCTCGCCCGCCCAGAAGAGCCCGGCGATGACGAGCAGGAGACCCCCGCCGTAGAAGTACGGCTGCAGGCGGGCCGCGACCCTCCACACCGGCTGAAGCCCAGCTTCCGCGAGAAGGCGGTACGCCAGGCCCATGAAGACGACCGTCACCGCGCCGACGACGCCGTGGTAATGGGCGGTTACCCTGGTATCATTTCCGAGTCCGAGGAGGGCGATGAGCCCGCCAGCCCCGAAGAGGATCAGGGCGACGCCGAGAAACTCGATCTGATCCGGCTGGATGCGCTCGCGGCGGTGGTCACGCCACCAGGATGCGGCCAGGACCAGGCAGGTCGTCACCGTTGGCAGGGCGATACCGGTCCAGAAGAGACCCGCGACTCGCGTCCAGGGCAGCGACTGCGCCGCCGCAAGAACCACGACCAGCATCGACACCGCGAAGCCCGACAGACCAAGCTCGATCAGCGAGCGCTCGAGCCGGCTCAAGCGGGGCGCGAGGAGAAGCGCGGCAGCGACCATGCCCGCGGCGTTGACGAGCTGCAGGAGGTGCCCTGCGTCCCACGCCAGGCTCGCGTAATCATTCGTACCGGAGTGGAGCGCGGTAAGGGCGAGCACTCCGAGGGCGGCAAGATAGCCACCGGCGCAGAATGTCAGAGCCTTTGCCTCGAGAGAGGGGCGCGCCGCCGACCGCCGCAGTGCGTCGAGGTAGCCGAGCGCTGCGATTGCGATGCCGCTGCTGAACGCGGCGATGCCGAGAATGAAGAGAGGATGCAGGAGAATCGGGATGTAATCGGCCATGACGGGCTGGCCGACCCCTGCGAGCGGCACCGCTGCCAACAGGATGAGGCCGGCCCAGGCCAGCCCCAGGCTGAGACGCGCCTGCTCGACGGCGATTGGAATGCCCAGGCGCGACGCTTCCAGCGACCAGAGGACGGCGATGAAGCTCAGCAGCCAGACGTTCAGCGCGAAGGTCACGTGGGCGACAAGCGCCGTGTACAGATAATCGCGACCGGCAATCAGAACCACGAGGGGCGTTCGCGCGGTCGCGACGAGAAAGACGAAAACTCCGGCCAGTGCCAGGGCGGTAATGGCAAGACCAAGAAATCCCAGCACCAGCGACCGCGACTCGGTACTCGCGACGAGCTCCTTCCATTCGCCCGGCCCGCTCGGCGGCGTCTCCGCGAGGACGAGCTCCCGGTTCCGATCCGCGAGCTCAGCGGCAGATCTCATAGGTCCCTCCGAAGGTTTCGACGGGCTGGATGGTCAGGCCGGGGAACATCGTGGCGCTCCGCTGGAGGATCAGATCGGTCCACAGCTTCGCGATGCGGTCGACGCTGTCCGCGCTCGAGCCTCGGATGACCGTAACCAGGAGCATCCCACGCGACGTCTGGTCGTGGTCCGTGCTGACCTCGACGCACTGGCTATCCACGGTCATGCTTGCTCGCAGCCGCGCGGGGGTTAAGGGGTCGCCACTCGCCGCGTCTCGCAGGTCCATCCGGTCGATGATCTCCTGCAGGAGCTGCGGGTCGGTGGCATTCTGTGCCAATCGTCGATCCCAATCACCTTTCGACCACGCGGGTGATCCGCGTCCCGGAAAGGCAATCAGGGCAACGCGACTCGCGCGATCCTGGGGAAGGTCGCGGTGCAGGACGACTGTCTCGGCATAGGCCAGGGCTCCGAGAAACAGGACGAACAGGACGAATGCCGTGATCCACCAGTAGACTGCCCGGCTTCGGCGAGGCGACGGAGGCCCTGCCGTGACTCCATCGGCTCGCTGGCACTCGATTGCCTTCTCACTCGTCGGATCAGATGTGGTGCTACTCATGTGAACCGATTCCTCGCGTGTCCTAGCCGATTCGCCAGAGCGTCGACAGATTGATCCAGTGCGTCGCGTAGATGACGAGGAAGATGCCCAGGAAGATGAGCGTGAGCGTGAGCGTGCCGCGAAGGTCGTGGGACTCCGCGTGGGGTGTGCTCTCCGCGCCACCGGCGACAGCGGCCATCAGAGCCGGACCTCTTGCTCGCTGTCGACCGACGAGCAGGCTCCCGACGATCAGGGTGATGAAGAGTCCACCCGCGAGCACGGCGACGGCGCCGCTCATTCCGAGAGCTCCCTCCAGAAACAGCGAGCGGACGAGTGGTAGCGACGAGACGTCTGGATGGCGGCGTGGGATCCCAAAGAAGTATCCCAGCCACATCATCGCGACGGTGAGCACGGCCATCCCGGCACCGAAGAGGTAGAGCTGAATCGTCGCCAGGCGTCGACTGAGCAGCTCGCGAAGGCCGACGAGCCGAATGACCTCGTAGGCGACGCCCATGAAGGCGATGGTCGTGCCGGCCACGACCGTCGCGTGGAAATGGCCGGTGATCGCCAGTGTGTTGTGCACCATCATATTCAGCTGCTCGGTCCCGAACGTCAGACCGGTGATGCCCCCGAGCACGCCGAAAAGCGGCAGCGAGATCGCGAGAGCGGCAAAGGAAGGGTTTCCCCAGGGCGCGTGGCGGAGCCATCCAAAGAGACCCCCGTGTCCCTTGCGTCGGAGGGCGAGCTCGACTGCCGCCGGGATCGCAAAGGCATGGATCATGCTGCCCATGGCCGCCCCGTACATCGCATAGCCAGCGTTCCAGATGCGCCAGGCACTGGTCACGCCCGGATCGGATAGCTCGTGGTGGGCCGCGCCGAGATTGATGAAGAGCGCGTAGAGGATGAATGCCGTTCGACTCACTTTCTCGCTGGCCGACTGCGCCCCGGTCGTCAGATGGGCCAGCAGGTACCAGGACGTGACCATCGCGACGAGATTGATCTGCTGTGTCCCGTGCCCCAGTAACCACCACGTCACGCGGTACATCTCCGCGTCGATGGTCGGGACCAGCCCGATCTGGTACAGGAAGAACCAGATGTAAGCAATGGCACCGCCGATAAGCGACTCGACGGCGATGATCGCCGCGATCGTGGCGCCAAACGTGACCAGGGGCAGTGTCCCTTCGTAGGCTCGCTCGCGGGTTGCTCGCCAGATCGTCGCGAAGAATACGCCCAGTGCGATGAATGTGCCGACCGCGAAGATGATCGCGCCGAGCAGAAACAGCGGATGGATCTTCAGGGGAGGGTACGACGTAAGTAGCGGCTGATCATAACCCGGGCCCTGGAGGATGACCGTGACGGCCGCCAGGAGAGCGCCCGCTAGCATCGTGACGTAGGCGGTCCAGGCTGCCTTCGCCGTCACGAGGCGGAAGTTCAGCACAATGGCGGACGCGAAGTACAGAATCGCGACCTCCATGAAGATCATCCAGAAAACCAGCATCGACCAGGAATGGAGTGTGAGAATCGTGTAGTACCACGGGGCCGGCAGGAGGCGAACCGCCTCCCAGCGAGTGAGAGCGAGAAGGAGTGCGAGGATGCCGCCGAGGAGAAGGAAGGTCACGGCGGTCACCGCGTTGGCCATCAGCGGAGGGACCACCGATCGGTGGACACGCAGCCCGGTCGTGAGGCAAGTCCAGTATTCCTGCCCGAGATCTTTCGTGCCGATACGCGCTGCCTGCTCCATGCTTACCGCTCCCCTTCGACGACGATCTTGCCGACCATGTACTGGTGGCCAAGGCCACAGTATTCCTGACAGACGATCTCATATGTCCCCGGCTCCTCGAATGTCATCGTCAGCACGTACTCGTAGCCGGGAACGACCTGAAAGTTGGCTTTCTGCGCGGCCTCGCCCTCCTTGTGGAGCGAGAAGCCGTGATTGACATCTTTCGATGAAAGGTGAATTCGGTATCGGTGCCCGACCTCCAGGACAGTCTGGTTCGGCAGCCAGGCCCACTGCATCGCCCCAAGGTAGACATCATCGCCCGTGGGCTTGACCCCCGACGCATCGCGTCTCGAGAGGCCGCCGTTTCCATCGTTAAACGCCATGACTTTCTGCCAGTACCCATTCGGCGAGACGCGATAAGACTCGGTGGGTGAGTTCTGGGCACCGAATGCGTGCCAGAGGGGCATCATCACAAACATGGCGAGCCCCACCACGACCACGATGCTCAGCCAGGTCTTCTCTTCCCAGCCAAGCGGAACACTCCACCAGTTGCGCGTCTCCGGTGGTCGAATCGGCATCGCTGTCCTCCACGGCAGTCAGGGTAGGGTCGGAATGCTCAGCATGTCGACGAGGCCCCAGATGATGTAGGAGATCAGGACAATTCCGATGCTCAGCATGAACAGGAACCAGATGTTATCGTAGATCTCCTGCATCACTGGGATCGGCCCCTCCCGGCCAGCGCTGGGCTTTTGAGCTTCGACGTCGTGATCGGCCATCGACTGTTCTCCTCCCAAGTGCGAAGTCAGTAATCGACCTCACCGTGCTTCACCCCCGGACGCCCGGGGTTCATCCTCTGCCAGGAGCATCCGACAGCTTCGTCCTCCCGGCTGCTGATTAGGTACTCACGCGCGTAACACGCTCCAGACCGTGTCGAGAAGAATCCCGACGAAGATCAGTCCGAGATACGGGCCGGATAGCTTGAAGGCACGCCACCCGGTGTCCTGACCGGGCTGGCGCACCAGCGCGATACCGGCGCGCAGGAAGATAAAACCGGCGAACGCGGCGGTCGCGAGATACAGAGGCCCCAGGTGTGCCGCCGCCCCGACCAGCGCCGAGGTGGTGACGGTCGCGATCACGTGGATCAGCACCGACCAGGCTGCCTGATCTGCGGTCAGGCTCACCGGAAGCATCGGCACGTGAACGCGGTCGTAGTCGTCGCGGCGCACGATGGCGAGGCTCCAGAAGTGGGCGGGTGTCCAGAGGAAGACCACCCCGGCCAGGAGCCAGGGGACGATTCCGAGCGCTGGATCCACCGCGGCCCATCCACCCAGCACCGCTGCGCTGCCCGCGAAGCCGCCGATCACGATGTTCATCGGCGTTCGCCGCTTGAGCCACACGGTATAGACGACGACGTAGACGAATGCACCGGTGAGCTCCCAGAGGGCCAGCGCGAGATTTACCGTTGCCGCGAGCACCAGCCCCACCAGGATGAAGGTCAGGCCGGCGAGCAGGACGAGACCGGGCCGCCGAATCTGTCCCATCGGCAGCGGTCGGCGGCGCGTGCGTGCCATATGCGGATCGATGTCCCGATCGACGTAGTGGTTGAGCGCAGCCGCACCACCGGACGAGAGCCCGCCAGAGAGGATGAGAAGCAGTAACGTTTCGACGGCAGGACGCCCGCGGGCGGCCAGGAAACAGGCGACGACTGCCGTGAAGACGACGAGAGAGATGATTCGCGGCTTGATCAGCGGCGCATAGGTGACGATGCGACCGAGCCCTCTGCCAGCCGCGAGAGCCAGCCCACGTCTGCCAGTCGCGGGAACGGGTGCGTAAGAAGAGATCGTGCTCATTGGTTCACGTGCCTCACATCGAGACTGATTTCAACAGCGTCGCGTTACAGCGACGTTACAGGATTTTTTCAGGTGCAACGCGAAGGCGCGCTGTTATAATCCGGCCAGACGGGACAGGAAAGGTCAGCCGTGGCGACCATTTCCGAAGCGGTCGAGCACGCTCCAGCCGCGGTGTTCGCGGTCGACGATGGACTGCGCATTGTTGCCTGGAACCAGGCGGCCGAGGAAGGCCTTGGGATGGGCCGTGCCGACGTGCTCGGCGCGGTCTGCTATGAGAGGATCCGTGCGGTCGACAGTCAGACCGGCCGACCGTGCTACGAACAGTGCCCGCTGGTCAACCCATCCCTCGGCCGGGGCTGGATTCAGAGCCGAGTTCTCGAGGCACGCTGGCGCAACGGAACGCCCGCCCGCCTCGATTGCATGCTTCTGCATTACGCGTCGCCCTCGTCCGAGCGTGGAGCGCTCTGCTTCATCACCCCAATGGATGGAGTGGATGCCGAGCGCTACTACCAGGCCATGGCCGCGCTGGAAGCGCTCTATCCGCTGCTGACGCGTACGACCAGTATCGGCGAAAGCATCCGCACGGTCGTGCGCGCGGTAGCCCAGGCAACCGGCGCCGACGTCGCCGAGCTGGTTCTGCTCGATCGACGGCTGGGAGAACCACGGCTCGTCGTGCGCCAGTCGCTCGATCCGAGCGACAACCGCGACCACGAGAGCCTGGTGAATCATCGCGACGTCCTGGAGCTTGCCATTCGAAACGACGGCTCGGTGACGATCTTCCAGCTCCCCCCTGGCGGCACACGCGACGCATGCTGGCACCTGGCGATTCCGTTGAGCGCCGGGGGAGCGACGCTGGGCGTGCTGAGTATCGGCAGCCGCCGAGTCGGGTTTCCGGTTGGCCTGGCTGCGCGGATCCTTTTCGCCATCGGCTGTCAGCTCGGCGCCTTTTTGGGCTGGGCGTCGTCGACCGGGCAGCCTGGGATCATGGAGAGCGCTGGCGGCCGTCCCGCGAGTCACGCCGTGCTGTATTTCCATTGCTTTGGCCGCTTCCGGATTCTCATCGACGGCCGGGAGATTCCGAGCCGCAGCTTTGCCCGGCAGAAGTCCCTGGCCGTTCTTAAGGTCCTGGTGGCGCATCGCGGGCGTCCGCTGCACCGCGAATGGCTGGTCGACTACCTCTGGCCCGAAGCCGATCCGACGCTCGGGAGCAACAATCTCCGTGTTGTCCTCCACGATCTTCGGCGCGCGCTCGAACCTTCTCTGAAGAAGGGTGAGCCTTCGTCGTTCATTCTGACCCAGGGCGATCTACTGTACCTGGACCCCTCGGATCGCTGCTGGGTTGACGTCGAGGAGTTCGATCGCCTGATCCGAAAGTTCGACACGTTGCTCAATCAGGGGCGCGTAGACGATGCGCTCACGGTGGGGCGAGAGGCCGTGACTCTGGCCACCGGTGACTACATGGAAGACGAGCCCTACCTGGACTGGTGTATTGCCGAGCGCGAGCGGCTGCGAGAAGTGCGGATCAACCTGCTGCAGCGCATGGCAGCCGTCCACGCCGAGCGGAATCAGCTCGACGAAGCCATCGCCATCTGCCGGCAGGCGCTCGCGGCGGATGCGCTCCGCGAGGATCTGCACGCCCGCCTGATCGAGCTGCTCGGGCGAGCAGGACGTCGCGAGGAAGCGCTGCGTCAGTATGAGATCTGCCGGAATGTGCTGCAGCAAGAGCTCGGCGTGGCGCCTGATGAGGAGACACGGAACATCTACCGCGCGATCCGTGACCAGCCCGGGAGATTGTCGCGGAGGTGATCGCGCTGCGCATCGTGTAACGCGGGTGTAATCCCTCCACGCTAGGAATGGTCAGCAGATTTCCGCGCGGAGGGCAGGCGTGGGCCCACGGCCGGGGCATGCTCGGGTTTCGTTCGTCATCCGCCTGTGGCTGGAGCGTCGGACACGAGAGGCACCGCCGGAATGGCGGTGGTGCATCTTGCACGTCCAGAGTGGCCACGAGCGCTGCGGACGTCGGATGGAGGACCTGATCCAGTTCGTTCGTGAGCAATCAGGCACGGATCCACCGCGCCTGGGCACCGAATGAGAATCTCGATCACAGATTCATAGAGAAAAGGACACGACTGATGGCAATACCGACCTCGCGGGGACAGAAAGTCGGCCCACGGCCCGACCACGGGACGACTGGCGGTGAAGGTCCCTCGCGAGTCCCGCACGGGGAACCGTGGATCCATTCTCTTTTCGTGGTGACGGCAGTAGCGACGCTCGTCCTCATCGCGGTCGGCGGAGTTGTGCGCGTCTCCGGATCCGGACTCGGCTGTCCCGACTGGCCGACCTGCCACGGCCAGATCGTTCCGCCGCTCGTCCTCCAGGCAGTGATCGAATACACGCACCGATTCGTCGCCTCGATCGTCAGCCTGCTCGTCATCCTCTCGGCCGTGTACGCGTGGCTGCGATACCGTCGAGATTGGTGGGTTGTCGTGCCCGCGAGCGTGGCCGTCGTGGCCCTGATCATTCAGGTCGCGCTCGGCGCCTTCACCGTCGCGCTCGAGCTCACGGCTGCGCTGGTCACTGCCCACCTCGCGACCGCGCTTTTTCTGTTCGCGACCGTCACGGCGACGGCGGCAGCGGCACACTGGACCGTCGGATCACCTCGCCGATTGTACGTGGACGGATACGCAGCGCTCGCACTGGGCACGATGCTGCTGACCTATCTCCTGATGCTCGTCGGCTCGTTCGTGACCATGAGTACGGCGGCCTATGCCTGTGCTGCCTGGCCGCTCTGCGGAAACGGGATTCAGCTACCTACCGATCAGCCGGCGACCCTGAATCTCCTTCATCGCATCCTGGTCGGGATCGCCACGATCGGCTTCCTGGCACTGGTGGCACGGTCGGCGTCGGCGCGACCAGCCGAACCATCCCTGAAGGGCTATCTGTGGACTGGCCTTGCGCTGCTGGCAGGTCAGATCGCGATCGGCGCCGGGGTCGTCCTCTGGCGAGTTCCGCCCTTTACCGCGGCGCTTCACCTCGCTGTCGGCGCCGCGTTCTTCGGAGATCTCGTCGCCATCGCCGTCCTTGCCTGCTTTCCCCAGGTCGCGTCCTCGCTCGTCACGGCCGATCGAGGTCCAGAGAGGCCGGGGCGGCCGGCGGCGAAACCCGGGCTGTCACGATCCTGACCATAACAACCACAGAGGGTGACCCGACTGCCAGCAAGCTGCTCCCCGCCACCCCGAGCGCGGCCCGCTCGCACGTAGCCCAGGCGGGACGCCCTCGGGGCCGGGGGTGCGGCGCCGAGCCGGAGATCCCTCGCTGGTGCTCGGAGTGACCTCCCTCACCCGTCGGTACGTCTTTGACGTCGAAAAAGAGATTCCGGGCCGTGGCGTGCGGCACCCGTGAGACGCGCCGCGCTCACGACGCGGCGACCTTTGCCGCGAGACTCCCATCCTCGACTGGTGCGCTGTCGACGACGGCCGCGCTCGTCGCCGTGGTGGCCGACGCCTTCTGGATCATCTCGCCGAGCGGCCGGAGCATGGCCACCAGCTCCATCGGGATGACGAGCGTCGTCGAGTCGGACTGGCCGATCGACTTGAACGCGTCGAGGTACTGCAGGCTCATCGTCTGGCTGTCGACCAGGCGCGCGACGGCGTTGATCTTGTCGAGTGCCAGCGCGTAGCCTTCCGCCTGGAGGATTCGTGCCTGGCGGTCGCCCTCGGCGCGTAGAATCGTCGATTGTCGCGCGCCCTCGGCCTGGAGGATTGCCGACTGCTTCTCGCCCTCGGCCACGGTGATCAGCGCCTGCCGCTTGCCCTCTGCCTCGGTCACGGTCGCCCGACGATTGCGCTCGGCAGTCATCTGGCGATTCATCGCCTCCTGCACGTCGCGCGGCGGCACGATCTCGCGGATCTCGACGGTCGTGATCTTCACGCCCCAGCGCTCGGTGACCTCGTCCAGCTTGGTTCGTAGAACCTGATTGATCTGGTCACGCTGCGCCAGGACATCGTCGAGCATGATGTCTCCGATAACCGCGCGGAGCGTCGTCGTGGCGAGGCCCTGCGAGGCGCCGGCGAAGTTCGCGACGTGGAGGACGCTCGCCACGGGATCGACCACCTGCCAATAGATCAGGAAATCGATCGCGATCGGCGCATTATCCTTGGTGATGCAGGTCTGGTGAGGAATCTGGAGAAACTGCTCGCGCAGATCGATCCGGACGGGCTGATCGGCGATCGGAATGAGGAAAACGACGCCCGGACCCCGCTCGCCGATGCAGCGACCCAGGCGAAATACGACCAGCCGCTGGTACTCGCGCACGATTCGAATCGACAGATAGAAAAGGATGGCGAGCAGGACGAGGATCAGGACGATGATCGCGAGAGAACCTAGCATGGTTCAGACTCCTTTCTCGGTAGCGCGGCGGACGACGAGTCGCAGCCCCTTGCGTGCGATGACCTGGACGGGATCGCCCTGGTGAATCGTGCCATCTTCGGATTCGGCATTCCAGTCCGCGCCGTGGACGCGGACTGCGCCGCTCGGGGCAAGGTCAGTGAGGGCCAGGCCGACGGCGCCGATCGTGACCGGCCCGATCGCCATGGCCGGTCGATGGCGCGCTCGCAGGCCAGCCCGTACCGCGAAGGCGAAGAACGCGGTCAATCCGACACCGATCGCGGCGATCAGCAGCGGGCTTACCTCGAGTGCGAGACTGCTCGGCCCGGGCAGCGCCAGCGGCATCGGCGAGAAAAGCATTAGCGAGCCGACAATAAAGGTCGCCAGGCCGGCGGCGGTGAGAATTCCGTGCGACGTGGCTTTCAGGTCGACGACGAAGAGCGCGAGCGCGATGACGATCAGCGCGACGCCAGTCCAGTTCATCGGCAGGCTCTGGAGCGCGGTGAGCGCGAGCGCAAGGCAGAGAATCCCGACGACGCCCGGCAGGATGCTGCCCGGATGGAACAGCTCGGCGAGGAGCGCCCAGCCGCCGATCGACAGTAGCAGATAGGCGACGTTCGGATCGTCGATCAGGTGGAGAAGCTGCTCGGGAAAAGTCATCTCGACAGGCGTGACCGCCGCGCCTCGCGTCTGCACATGCAGCGTCTGGCCATGTCGGGTGTACGGATGCCCGTCGGCAGCGTCGAGGAGCGCCGCGCGATTGGGGCTGATCAGATCGATCACCTTCTGTGCCAGGGCTTCGTCGGCGGTCAGCGCGACGCTCTGGCGAACGGCCTCCTCGGCCCAGGTAGCATTGTGGTGGCGGGTCGTCGCGAGCATCCGCATGTACGCCGCGGCGTCGTTCGTCACCTTGTCCCGCTCGTCGCTTGGCAAGTTCGATGACGTGTCGCCGAGGCCGACCGGGTGCGCCGCGCCGATGTTCGTTCCGGGCGCCATCGCCGCGACATCAGCGGCCATCGTGATGAAGACGCCCGCCGAGCCGGCGCGCGCGCCCGCCGGGGTCACGTAGACGATCACCGGAACCGGAGATGTCAGCATCGCACCGGTGATCTGGCGCATCGCGCTATCCAGACCCCCGGGCGTATCCATCTCGATCAGCACGGCCCGCGCCTGATCGCGCGCGGCCATCTGGAGCCCACGCGCGACATACTGCGCCGTGATCGGGTCGATGGCGCCCCCGACGGTGAGGAGATAGACGTTCGGGCTCGTGGGCTGGAAGCTCGTAGTCCGGGGGGAAGCAGCAGCGACAGTGCCAAGCGCGACGATCGTCAGGAGCGTTGCGAGCAGGGCGGCGATCACGACGTACGCCAGCGCGACTAGAGACAGGCGAGAGCTTCTCACGCGGCTTCCCCCTCGCGTCGACGATACCTTCTACGCGCAGTGTAGTCCCGAGCGGGCCGGTCGTCAATGTATCAAATGTATGGAACGAGCCTGGTGCATCCCGAGCCTCGGGGTGGGACCGTGGCGTACGTCAACGCCGGAGGCACCGACGGCGGCGGCATGATCAGTCGTAGAGCAGAATCCCGGCTCGTCGCTCGGCGAACTGCACCTCGTCGTCGTGCCAGGTCGCCGCGACCTCGCGAGCGTCAGCGCGGGCCGCGGCAGCTTCGCGAAGCCAGGTGCCGCCCGCCAGGCGGTCGACGGGGGCGACGCCTCCAGCACCTGCCGGGCGCCAGGAGAAATCGTCCGGCCAGAGCCGCGCCAGCGTCAGCAGCAAGGCCACTCCGGTCAGAACCGGGCGAAATCCCAGGCGATCGGTCACGTGGACCTGCACGCCACCACAGACCGCGTCGGCGTGTTTGTGGGCAACCGGGCGAAACGCGACCGGGCGAAAGTGGACGCCGGGAAGCCGCTGCTCGTTCAACGCGACGGCGAGACGGTTGGCATCGACGAACGGCGCCCCGATCAGCTCGAATGGGCGCGTCGTGCCACGCCCTTCGCTGAGTGTCGTGCCTTCGATCAGGCACGTCCCCGGGTACACGGTCGCGGTGTCAAGCGTTGGCAGATTGGGCGAGGGCATGATCCAGGGGAGACCCGTCTGGTCGAACCACGTCGGGCGATGCCAGCCCTCGGCCGGAAGGACGACCAGGTCCGCGCCGATGTTCTCCTCGGCGTTGAAGAGTCGGGCTAGCTCGCCCAGAGTCAGTCCATGGCGGATTGGAAGACCGGGGAGGCCGACGAAGGACTCGAAATCAGGCTTCAGAATCGGTCCCTCGATCGCTTCGCCGCCGATTGGATTCGGCCGATCCAGGACGACGAAGCGCTTGCCGTTACGCGCGGCGGCGCGCAGACAGTAGATCATCGTCGCGGCGCGCGTGTAGTAGCGGCATCCGACGTCGGGCATATCGAACAGAAGCGAATCCAGATCGGCCAGCGCGTCGTCGGTTGGCCAGCGACGTGGACCATAGATACTCTGGATCGGGATCCCGCTGAGTGGATCGACACCATCCTCGATCGGAACGCCGGCCGCCGCTTCCCCCCGAATCCCGTGCTCCGCAGCGAACAGACGGACGATCCGAGCGCCTGGAACCTCGCGGATGAGATCGACGAGGTGATTGAATCGTCGGTCGACTGCCCCATCGTTGGTAATAATGCCGATCCGCTGATTACGGATGAGATCACTCCGCTGGGTAAGCAGTACCTCGAGACCGGTTGAGATGCGTTCCATCCACTTCCCTCGTGCGGATCTCAGCCTTTCAGGCCGCTCAATGTAATGCCCTGGATGAAGTAACGTTGGAGCGCGAGGAACACCAGAACGACCGGGATGACGGCGACGGTAGCCCCCGCCATCTGGAGATCGAGCGTATCCGTCGAGCTTGCGTAGATACGCAAGCTGTTTAGGCCAATCGGAATCGTCCAGAGATCCTCGCTATGAATGACGACGAGCGGCCAAAGGAACGAGTTCCAGTGATAAAGGAATGCCAGGATCGCCAGCGCTGCTAGCGCCGGGCCTGAAAGTGGGATGACAATGCGCCAATAGATTCCAAGCTCGCTACTACCATCCATGCGCGCCGCATCAAGAAGCTCGTCCGGGATGCCCAGGATAAACTGGCGCATAAGGAAGATGCCATAGGCCGTCACGGCATTTGGGACGATGAGCCCGAGATAGGTGTCGACCCACCCGAGCTTCTGTACAATGAAGAATACTGGAATGAGGAGAAGGAAAAACGGGACCATCATCGTCGTCAGGATCATGGCAAAAAGAGCATCCCGGCCGGGAAACCGGTACTTCGCAAATCCGAAGCCCGTATAGGAGCTAGTGAAGAGCACCAGCAAGGTGATGGTGACGGTGACCAGGATGCTATTTGTGTAAATGCGTGCGATCGGGAGGGCACGGGTCAGCTCGCTATAGTTCTGCCACTGCGGGACGCGTGGGAGCCACACTGGCGGACGCGCGAGGATGTCCTGTAAGGACATCAGCGATGACACAATCATCCAGTAGAACGGGAGCAGCATGACGACCGCGCCGGCAGCGACGAAGATGTACAACACGACGGTCGTAACGATGGCGATCCCCGTTGGTCGAGAGGTCATTCGTCGGCGCCCCCACGCAGCAATCGCAGCTGAACAAGTGTCACGACGAATATGATCGCGAACAGGATAAACGACATCGCCGTGGCGCGCCCCATGCGTAAGAACTTGAATGCGGTCTCGTACACGTAGAGAACTCCGGTGTTGGTAGCGTTGACCGGTCCTCCCTCGGTCATCACGTAGACGATGTCGAAAACCTGGAGAGCCGAGATGGTATTGACAACCAGCACAAACAGAATCGTTGGGCGGAGGAGAGGGAGCGTGACGTAGTAGAAGGCACGCCAGGCGCCCGCGCCGTCGACGCTGGCGGCGTCGTACAACTCCTGGGGAATCCCTTGAAGACCAGCGAGGTAGAGAATCATATAGTAGCCAACAGCCTGCCAGATTCCGAGCACAATGATGCTTGGCAGCGCCTCTTGGACACTCGACAGGAACCGATGCTGGGGCAGGCCGACCGCGGCTAGGAATGCATTGAACAGCCCGTAGCTGGAGTTGTAGAAGTACGACCAGATGATCGAGACGGCGATCGACGAGGTAATCACGGGCAGAAAGTAGATAGCCCGCCACAGGGCAAGTGGCCGCACCCGGCGATTGAGCAGAAGGGCAAGCACGAGTCCCATGACTCCCGCGACCGAAACAGTTGCTGCCGTGTAAACAAAGGTATTGCCGAGAACCTGGCGGAAGAGGGGATCTTCGAACAGGAGATAACGATAGTTTTCGATACCAACCCACGGCATCTGGCCAACCGGGGTGAGCATGTTCCAGTCGTGGAAGCTAACGTAGAGGGCAAACAGGATTGGTCCCAACGAGAAACACAGCAGAAAGACGACGGACGGGAGCACAAACATGTAGCCAGCCTTCTGTCTGTTCCAAGCGAGACGACCTGGGCGGGTTCGTACGCCTAAGGTTTTCGCCTGGCTCGCCCGAAGGCCCGGCGGGATGGGCGGTGGTACGATCGTTGACACCATACTACTGCTTGGTCTTGTCGGCTAGGATTTTGTTCGCTTCCTGAGCGGCGGTGTTCAAGGCGTCGGTACCTGATTTCTGACCGAACCACGCCGCCTCGATCTGCTTCTGAAGCGCCGTCTTCACCTCCTGGCCACCCGGCATGATCGGCTCGGGGCGCGCGTACTGGAGTGACGCCACGAACGGGGACAGGAAGCTGTCGCCGAGCACGTCCTGGTGAGCCTGCTGATCCGAACCTCGTGACGGGATCACGCCGAGCGCATTGATCAGGAAATCGCCCATTGGTGAGGATCCGCCTGCTTGGCGGGGTCCGTTGATCCACTTGAGGAACTTCCAAGCCTGATCGGTCACCTTGCTGGCCTGATCGACGATCCAGAGCCAGTTGTACTGGAGAGTGACGACCGAGCCCCTCCCGTGTGGAATCGGCGCGACCCCGACGTTCTCGAGGCTGCCGGGAAAGCCCTTTTTCAGCGCAGATCGCCACCAGTTCGCCATGAAGATCTGTGCTCCCTTGGCCGCGATGAAATCGTCCATCTTCAGACCGAGATCGACCGCCTTGACCTGGTTGATCAAGTCGAGCTCGAGCTGCAGGGCTTGCTGCCCGGGCTCTTGATTGAACAGGACCTTGGTATAATCGTCCGAGATGTACTGACCGCCATTGCTCCAGAGTAGCGCTGTGAAGGGATGAACGACGCCGGAGTCCCAGCCCGGCATGAAGAGCATGCCGGCTTGCTGAATCTTGCCGTCCGCACCACGCTTGGTGAGCTTACCCGACACCTCCTTGAACTCGTCCCAGGTCGCAGGCGGCTTCTCCACGCCTGACTCCTGGTAGAGTTTCTTGTTGTAGAGGAGCAAGTAGCTGTCGACCTCGGTTGGATAACCCCAGATCTGGCCCTTGTACGTTACCGCGTCGATCGATCCCTTGGAATACGCCTGCTGGACGTCGTTGATGACGTCCTGAGGGGGCTTTGCCATGACCTGGCTGGCCGACAGGTCAGGTACCCAGAGGGCGTAAACGTGGTATGCATCGGGGTGAACGCCAGACGCACGGCCGGTGGTGATCCGCGGCAGAAACTGGTCGAACGCAACTGTCTGGTAATCAAGCTTGATGTTTGGATTCTGTTTCTCGAACTCTTGGAGGATCGGCTGCATAACATCTTGCAAGGGTTTATCACCCCAATGTGTCAGGACCGTGAGCTTGGTCTGCGACTGCCCCCCCACAAGACTGCATCCGCTGGCGACGGTGCTTAGCATGGCAGAGCCTCCGAGGGCGACAGAAGTACGCAAAAACTGGCGTCGACTCAGATGGCCGCGCGGCGTCAGGTGAATATCACGCTCCAGCATTGCCCTTTTCTCCTCTTCTCAATTGTCCATCCCGACGAATCTGGACCTTCCCTTTACGGCGTCAATGTCTGGCGTCGCTGAACGCGGGAACGCGCCGGTATCATCATCGTTACCGCTCGATCGTACCCGGCAACCGCACCACGCACGATCGTTAGCGCCTCGTAATACCGGTCGTACGGGAATCGTGAGATCCCACCTCGAACAAGCTCGTAGCACCGAATTGCCTGGAGGTAACGATCGAAAACGGGACTTACATCGAGGTAGACGTCCGGCTGATAATCCTCCATATCCTCCCAGTTCTCGCAGAAGTACAGTGCACGCGGGTGATACGCTGGATTTGTCCGCTGAAAGGCCGTCAGTCCCGCCAGATAGAGGGCCTCCATCACGTTGGCATAAGTATTTCGGTGGTCGCGGTGAAAGCTGCCCTTCCAGTGAGTGAGCACGATATCCGGGCGGTGAGTTCGAATGAGGTCTGCGATCCTCCACTGCACCTCGGTATCAACCGGCAGCTCTCCATCCAAATAGGGCAGGCAGATGCAGGCGGCACCAAGCACCCGCGCGGCTTCTTCTGCCTCCGCGCGCTTCTGCCGACCGTACGCGTCAGGATCGAGCGATGGATGGCCTTTTTCGCCGAGAGTACAGTGGACGATGACACCGCGCCAGCCCTGTGCTACCTGAGTCAGCACCTGGGCTCCGCCCATCACCTCGGCATCCGCGGCGTGCGCCCCGACGACCATGATGCATCCGTCAGACACAGATTCCCTCCTACTCAGAGAGTTCGCTTCATCACGGCGAAGCGGCGTCGGATCTGAAATCCACACGCTGCGTAGACGCCCCGGGCAGCCTTCTCACCCGTCCAGAGGAACCAGGCACAATGGTAGCCGAGGGCATTCATCCCGACCAATATCTCGGCCAGGAGCACGCGACCGATTCCCTCTCCTCGGAGAGATGGATCGACGCCAAAGGGCCCGAAGTGCTCGCCACGATGCTGAGCGTAGCCAATCACCTGGTCACCGCGCCGGGCGACGACCATTCCAACGGCCTCCGAATGCCCGCAGAACAGTTCGCGAAAGACTTCCTGGGCTTCGCGCCACCAATCCCAGGAGAAGTGACGGCGAATCAGGGCGAGCGTTGGCAGAATATCGCGCGGCTCGGCCGGCCTGATGATAATGCCCGATGCGCGGACGCGTTCTGCTGCCGCGCGAACCTCGGACGGCACGACGTACCCTTCGAGATCGGCCGACATGCCGACCGGGCGGGATACGACCGAGAAGCCGTAGTTTTCCAGAAATCGAACGCCCGCCGGATAGGCATCGATGTCGACGCCCGGAGCGAAGTAGTGGGGAACGTACGGCGACACGCTGATCTCCTGGCAGCCCCGCGCCCGAAGCCGGTCGAGACAGGTATCAAGCAATCGACCGCCAATTCCACGGCGCTGCTGGTCAGTGTCCACCGCGAGCGCGGTGATCCAGGCCTGCTCGGGCTGCACCGCAACGTTGAAGTAGGGCACGCGGCGAACGACCGCGTAGCAGATGCCAACGACCGTGCCGTCGGACTCGGCGACGAGGCAGAGCTCCGGATCGAAGTTCGGGTCCAGTAAGACCTTGGCACGCCAGGTCGCGGGACTGATACGATCGGCCACGAGGACCCGGTTCCAGACGCCAAGCACAGCCTCTTCGTCGTCGGGATGGTACGAGCGAACCGTCACCGCTTTCACATGAGCTTCCTCCCCTCGACGTCGCGAACGTTATCTACTGAGCAATGCGCGTGACACAATAGGCGCTTGATCCCTCCGGAGCACGGCGACCTCGCGACGTGCCCGGCGCGCTTTCAGCCTTGGTGCAGGAATCCGAACACTGGCTACCTCCCGCCCGCGCCGCATCAGGGTCCGATGACGGATGTATGAGCCTGAGAATTACCTTTCCCCGTCCAGGGCCGACGGGCGTGTCCAGCACCGGCCGTCACCGAACGTTCCAGGCAGGTACTGCGGCGGCAGATGGCCAGTCCGCGTCCACGATCATAATGTATTCTCGACATCATGTAAACGGATTGGCATGCAAATTGGCACGATGGGTGATCGGCACCTAGCTTGGCTAAATTCTCCCGAGGACACGTCGCGCAGGATGGAGTGGACCAGTCGTATACCCGGGCCATGGCTCCCGGTGTGCTAGACTCACCTCGGGGGTTTGGTACAGGGAGGAACGATGTCCGAGGGTCCACCTGGCCCGACAGAACGCGAAGACGCGGAGATCCTCTGCCGGGAGCATCTACGGACGACCGCGGCGGCGGCCGTGCAGGTCGCGAGCGAGTCCGCGGAGACCGTGGCCAAGATGGCAGAGACCCTGATCGCGGCGCTCCGCGCGGGTCGAAAGGTGCTGCTGTGCGGTAATGGCGGCAGCGCGGCACAGGCACAGCACCTCGCCGCCGAGTTCGTCGGACGATACCTGCGTGAGCGACAGCCGCTTCCGGCAATCGCCCTCACCTCCGATACCGCGGCGCTGACCGCCATCGCGAACGATTATCGCTTCGACGACGTCTTCAGTCGGCAGATCGAAGCTCTCGGTGTCGAGGGAGATGTCTTGATCGCGCTGAGTACGAGCGGTACCTCGGCTGACGTCGTACTCGCGGCACAGACCGCCCATACCAAGAAGATGATCGTGCTAGCGCTGACCGGCCAGAGCGGGGGCGAGCTAGCCCGGCATGCCGACCTGGCTCTGCTCGTTCCATCGGTGACGACGCCGATCATTCAGGAGATTCACCTGGCCGTGGGCCACGTCCTGTGTGACATGGTCGAGCGAGCATTGATCGCATCGCCCGAGACGTTCAGCATGGGACGCAAGATTTGACTTATCGGACGTGTCGGTTACCGCCAGCCAGGAATGACGCGGGGACAGGGCGGTACCAGGACGCGGCGCAGGAGCGATTGGTGCAGTCTGGAACCGGTGACCGGGAGGCGTCGGAGAGTGGTCTCGGTCGACCGGAGCTAGTCCGGGCGATTCGCGAATGGATCTGCCGTTACGGACCGATGACCTTCGACCGCTTCATGGAGATGGCGCTCTATGAGCCGGAGCTCGGCTACTACACCTCGATGGCCCGTGATGCGTCCGGACAGTCGGGTGCTCTCGTCGACTATCAGACCAGCCCGCAGGTGCATCGTGCCTTTGGCTACCTGATCGCGCGCCAGCTCGCGCGTTTCTGGGATGCGCTGGATCGCCCAAACCCTTTCGTCATCGTGGAGCTGGGAGCAGGTGTAGGCGAGCTCGCCGGGCAGGTCCTCGGCGGCCTAGCCAAGGCGCGGCTGTCTGCACGCGTCGTGTATCACGCGGTGGACCTCAGAGTCGGCCAGACCTCCAGCCACACCTCAGAGTCGGCCCTGCCGTCGTCAGCTGACGCGTCTCCCCTTGCCCCCCCTTTGTCGGGTCACGCGAGCCAGGTACCAACGGAATTTGATCCGCCTGATCAGGCCTGCTGGTGGCGCGACCTCGCCGACCTTGGGCGCGCGGGTGTGCGCGCGCACTGCATCCTTTCGAACGAGTTTTTCGACGCGCTTCCAGTTCACCGCGTCGCCTGGATTGGCGGGCGGCTTTGCGAAGTCTACGTCGATCGTGGACGGCACGGATTCGTCGAGCGGCTCGACGCGCCATCCGACGCGGCGCTGGAACGCTGGATCGCGGATAGCGGGAGTATCCCGCCGGAGGGCTGGCGCGGCGAGATCTGCTTGCGACTCACGTCGATCGTCGAAGCCATCGCGCGGATTCTCGACCGTGGGTTCGTGCTCACGATGGACTACGGCGACGAGACAGCCGAGCTTTTCCGCGAGGTTGACGGAACGCTCGTCGCCTACCATCGCCACCATTGGACCGACGACGTTCTGCGGCGTGTCGGCGAGCAGGATCTGACCAGCCACGTCGACTTTGGCGCGCTGGTGCGCCTCGGTCGCCAGTTTGGGCTGGAGCCGGTCTTCCTGACGACCCAGCGGGATTTTCTGCTTGGCCTCGGCCTGGCCGAAGAAGCCGAGCCTCTGGTCGCGTGCGAACCGACTGACGGGCGCCGCTGGCAGGCCCGCTTCGCGCTGGCCGAGCTCGTGCGACCCGACGGGCTGGGTCGTCTGAAGGTGCTGGTGCAGCGCCGAGCGCTCAACTACCGCATCGAGCAGAAAGCTTGAGCTGCCGGGGAGGCGGCTACCTCCCTTTCCTTCTGGGAGAGGGCCGGGGTGAGGACGTGAATCCGCAGCGCCGCACGGGACCTTCGGCCCTCACCCTTACCTCTCCCACGGGGAGAGGGGATTGGACGGCTGTCGGCTCATTCATACCCCAGGTGCTGTAGATTCTCGACTGACAGGCGCTGGTGAAGGCTGGGGTCAGTCAGAATCGGACTCGCGATTGAGAGGGCAAAACCGCCAGGTCAGGGAACGAAGAACCGAGAGGGAGGAACGGCGACCACTCCAGGGGCACGCAAAAGTGGCTCGTCCAGAGTAACTACCGGTGCTCCCAGGCGTCTTGCGAGCGCGACGCAGAAGCAATCGACGTAAGAGAGGGGAAGATGTTCACGGTGATAGTGCTGCTGCCGATACGCGCCAGCGTCCGCTGCCAGTGCCCCATCGAGCGGAACGATTTCCAGTCTGCCGTGCATGGACTCCCATCGCGCCACGAGTTCGGCCCGCAAGCGCGGTGGGATGCCATTACGCGCGAGGACGTGAATGATCTCAGCCACGACGGGAGCGCACACGTAGGCCTGAACGCTCCCCCGGTCGACCGCGTCCAGGAGGGCGATGCACGCCTGGGCCTCCTCCGGAGGTACGTTGCCCACATCTGGTCGGATGACGGCGATGAGAACGTTCGCGTCGAGTATGGCGCGGTTAGATTCTGAGTCACTGTCCATCGGATCGGTCGGCGATTCCCTCCGAGTATCGTCCTGATGCATCGATCTCGGCCAATTCGTCCTCGCTCATCGCTCGCCCGTGGCGACCGATCATCTGCATGAACTCGACCAGTCGTGCCGGCTGGCGAGAGATCGTCCACGTTCCATTGCTCTCCTGGAACACGATAATGTCGCCTTCAGATGCTCCAAGTGCATCACGTACTTCTCGTGGAATTGTAATCTGCCCTTTCGGAAGAATCTTCGCGATTCGGACCATGTCGCGCGTCTCCTACCGTCGACGATGTCACCTACCGGCGCCACATTCGCCATCCTCATTATAGTCTGTCCGAGAGCAGTGTAGGGCTGAAGGGTAGCAGTTCCGATCTGCTCCTCTCGCCATCTTCGGTGGTAACGAGTCAGGGGTGAGATCGATCCACGCGACGCGCAATTCTGCGGAGTGCGCGGCAGCGTCCGATTACGTACCGGGTTCCGGCCGCTCAGTTTGGGCCGGCGCCGTGAATGCCGCGACGATGCGACGAATCCCCTCGTCGAGAGGGATCCGCGGCTGCCAGTGCCCGGTCGCGATCAGGCGACTGGAATCGAGGCTCGAACGGGCAACGTCGCCAGGCTGACGCGGCTCGAGGCGAACGTTCGCGGGTCGTCCGGTTGCGGCGACGAGCGCGTCGACGATGGCCCGGATTGGCGTCTCGCGGCCGCTGCCAACGTTCCAAACTCCGAGCAGGCGATGATGGATGACGGCCAGGATGGCATCGACGACGTCCGAGACGTAGACGTAGTCGCGGGTCTGCTCACCCCCGCCGTAGAGCACGACCTGCTCGCCCGCGAGGATGCGCTGCAGAAAGATCGCGACCGCGCCCCCCTCGCCGTCGGAGCGCTGGCGCGGACCGTACACGTTGGCGAGGCGCAGGGAGGTCGACGGGACGCCACTGAGCTCGAAATATCGCTCGGCAGCCCACTTGTGGATGCCGTAGTAGTTGGCCGGCGCCGGCAGGTCGGTTTCCTTCGCCGGACGCTCGGCATTGCCGTAAACCCCGGCCGATGACAGCAGGATCAGGTGCGCCATGTCCAGCCGCGCGCAGGCCTGGGCGAGGCGAAAGGCCGCGAGCTGATTCGCTCGGTAATCGTCCAGGGGCAGGCTCATCGAGCGGGCGACTGACGCGCGGGCGGCGCAGTGCACGACCACGTCCGGCCGAGACCGCGCCAGGATCGGTTCCAGGTCGTCCTCGGCGAGGTCTACCTCTTCGAGCTCCGCCAGGGGCGGAATATTGCTCCGGCTGCCCCGGCTCAGGTTGTCCAGAACGACGACGTGCTCGCCAGCGCCTACCAGCGCATCGGCGAGGTGGGAGCCGATGAAGCCCGCCCCGCCGGTGATCATCACCCGCATAGCTCTCCTTCGAGAAGTTCCAGAAATTGCTCACGAAAGACGCGCAGATCGAACTTCGATCGGACGTGCTCGCGGATGCGGGTCGGATCGAAGGCGCGGTGGTCGAAATGCTCGAGTGCTTCGACGAGCGAATCGACGGTCTGCTCGCCGAAGAAGAGACCAGTCTCACCGTCGACGATCGTCTCGCGCGTTCCACCCCGTCCGAAAGCGATGACTGGCCGGCCCGCCGCCTGGGCCTCGATTGGCGTGAGGCCGAAATCCTCCTCGCCCGGGAACAGGAACGCGCGACAGCGAGCGTACAGTCGTCGGAGCGTGGCGTCGTCGACGCGTCCGACGAGCTCGACCGTCGGGCCGGCGAGCTGTTCGAGCGCCTTTCGCGAGCGTCCGTCACCGACGACCTTGAGGGGCAGCTTCAGACGATTGCAGGCCTCGATCGCCAGATCGATCCGCTTGTACGGAATCAAGCGGGAGGCAACCAGGAAGTAATCGTCGATCTCGTCGCTGACGTGGAAGGAATCGACGTCGATGGCCGGATAGACGATCGCGGATTTTCGGCCGTAGCAACGGTAGATGCGGTCCTGGACCACCCGGGAGATTGCGACGAACGTGTCGACACGGCGCGCCGCAAGCAGATCCCAGCGCCGCAGAAGCGGCACCGTCAGTCCGAGTCCAACGCGGGTCGTTCGTCCCACGCCTTCGAGCCGCACGTAGCTGTCGAATGTCCAGAGGAAGCGCGGTGGTGTCAGGCAGTAGGAGACGTGGTGGCCACGTCTGGCGCGTACGCCGTGGCTGAAGCCGCTGGTGAGGCTAAGCACGAGATCGTATTCGGACAGGTCGAACGACTCGAACGCCATGGGGTAGAAGAAAAGCATGAGCTGATGGTGCGAGCGCGAGAATGGGACCCGCTGCAAAAAGCTCGTTCGGATGTCCCAGGTGCGATAGATGTCGGGCAAGGCCCGCGGCTCGAACATCGAGGTGTAGATTGGCGCGCGTGGAAAGAGAGCATGCAGATGCTCGAGCACCCGCTCCGCTCCCCCGTACTGGTTCAGCCAGGAGTGGACGATCGCGACTCGCCAGTTTGCCGATGGTCGATTCGACGGTGTACTCAGCGTTCAGCCTCAGGCAATCGTATTATCGGCGAATTCCGTGTAGCGTGTGAAACGTAAAATCCAGTCGAAAAACGTGATTCTTCACGACGTCCCGCGGGCGGCCGGGGGCCAGACGGCGCGGTAGCTGGCCTGCTAGTCCTGGTGCACCGATCCAAACCCCACGCCGTGGACGACCGTTCATTCCGCCGTACGTTCTCCGTATGCCGTTTCACGCGTTACGCTTCACGTTTGCGTTTCACGCCCCCGACCGCACTGGCTCCAGCGTCGGTGTTGTCACGTGGCGCGGAATGAGCTGGGTCGCCAGGAGTGAGCCGACGATGAAACCAGCGCCCAGCAGGAACGGTATCTCAAATCCGAAGAGATTCCAGAGTGTCCCACCCAGGATAGGAACGATCAGCGCGGGAACGTGCATCATCGTCGTACCGGTGGCGAGGCTCGGGCGGATATCCTCTGGGCTTGCCACCTTCTTGAGATACGTATTGACGCCGATCTCGGTCAGCAAGACGACGTTGTAGATGACGTAGAGGACTGTCGCGACCGTGGCGTCGTGCCAGAGCGCGAATCCGAGAAACGTCAGCAGCATTCCCACGTAGCCGAAAGTCATGATCGAGCGCTCCCCGTAACGATCGATGAGCCGACCGACCGGGGGCGACAGGGCCCCGCTCCCGATCGCGACCAGCACGAACAATATCGCGATCGTCTGGACTGGTAGCTGGTACTGGTGCACGAGGAGGTAGATGCCGAACGCCTGGAACAGCTCGAAGCGGCATCCCTCGAAGAAGTTCAAGGCATAGAAGAGGCCGTACCGTCGCCGCACGACCGCCCGCTGCGGCGAGCGATGCACAAGCTGGCTGGGAAACCGGGCAATTGCCAGGGCGCCGACAAGCATTGCCGCGCCGGAGATCGCGAACGCGAGCGGGTAGCCAACTGCACCGATACCGGCGAACACCCCGACCATCCCTACCAGACCGGCGACAAAGCCGATCGACTGAAGGTCCCCGAGCACGCTCCCGGTGTTGGTATCCTTGGCGACCGCCAGGCCGAAGGATCCGTTCAGCGTGATCCAGAGGTGGAAGCCGAAGCTGGCGAAGACGACGCCCGGCACGATCGTCGCGAACGAGGTGGCGAGACCATAGGCGTAGTAGCCGACTGCCATGATCAGGAAGCAGAGACTCGCGAGGCGAGCGGGCGCGATCCGCATGGTGATCGCGGCCATGGCGATGGTCAGGAAGCCTGGGGTCTCGCGTGCCGTGATCAGCAGGCCCATCTGATCCGGCTGCAGCTTGAGCACGTCGACCCAGAAGTTGTTCTGGATGGTTCGACTGACGCCGAGGGAGAAGTTGAAGGCGAAGAGCGCAGCCGCCAGGATCACGAAGGGGACAGATCGACCAAACACACTATGACTCCTGTGGGGTATGCGAGCACGTCCGGGGGACGTTTGCACCAGCCCTCAGGCTACCACACCAGCCCGACGCTGACAACTCTGCTTGCCGCGCGTGCTTGACGCGGTGCGATCGTGCGCCGGATGGGCGCTCCTCGGTTCCGGGGAGAGCACGCGAGCTCGGGAGATGCGGGAGAGTGGGATCCAAAGCACGGCTCGTGGCGGTCGGTTCTACTCGCGCGCGCCGGTTATCACGACCGATGCGTCGCGGCGAACTGGTCGGTCGGCCTCGGCAGCCGCGATCCACCACCCAATGGCGGTGACAAGGCAGATGGCCATCGAGAGGTGCAGGGTTGCGTGCAATCCGTCAACGAACTCCGTAGCAATGCTTCCCGACAGGTGGACAGATTGGCCCAGGAACAGCTGGGTTTGCGCATCGGGCGGGACCGCCGAAGCGGCGATGGCGAGTGACAGGGCATAGCTCACGACCTGGCCGGTATTCCGCCAGGTGGCCAGGGTCGCCGCAGCCACGCCGAGCCGGTTAGGCGGGGCGGCACCCATCGCCGCGCTGGTGCTCGGCGCCCAGAAGAGACCAGAGCCGAGGCCGACCAGCAGCAGTCCCAGCACGACGTGCAGATAGCTCGACCCGACCTGGAGTGTGCTCAGGACGAGGAGCCCGGCCGACTGCGCGAGGAGGCCGAGGGCAACCGGTCGCCGCGAGCCGATTCGGTCTGATAACCGTCCCCCGATCGGCCCGATCACCGAGCTGAGCAGTGATAGCGGGACCAGCGCCAGCGCAGCAGCGAGCGGCGCCTGGCCCTGGACGACCTCCAGGTAATACACGACCAGCAGGTTGACCGAGAACATCGCCAGTGCCTGGAATGTGGCCGTCGCGACGGTGGCCGTGAAAACGCGGCTCGCGAACAGACGAAAGTCCAGGACCGGATGCTCCGACGCTCGGTTCCGGAAGAAGAACAGCGTTGCGAACACCACGCACGCAGCGAGCAGTCCGAGAATGATCGGAGAGGTCCAGCCCAGACCAATACCCTGATTCAGGGCAAATAGCAGCGCGGCAAGCGCGGTGCTGAAGAGTGTAGCTCCAAGTCCGTCGAACGTCTCGCCGTGACTGCGCGTCGAGATATCGCGGAGAAGGTACCAGGCGGCAAGTGTCGCGACGATGCCGATCGGCACGTTCACGAGGAAAACCCACCGCCAGGACGCGCCCGCGAGGATGACGCCGCCGAGTAAGGGACCAGTGATACTTCCGATTGCCCAGACGACCGAGTTGATACCCATGGCCTGGCCCCGTTCGTCGGTTGGAAACGCCTCGGTAATGATTGCCATGCTGTTCGCGAGGAGCATCGCCCCGCCGATGCCCTGGACGATACGGAAGATGATGAGCTGTAGATCCGTACTCGAGAACCCGCAAAGCGCCGATCCGACGGTAAACACGACAAAGCCGAGGTTGTACATCCTGACCCGCCCGAACATGTCGGCCAGCCGCCCGAAGGTGAGCAGCGCGACCGTGCTGGTCAGGCTGTAGCCCATCAGCACCCAGATCATGCTGACAAGACTGGCGTGAAGGTCGGACATCATCGGCGGGAACGCCAGGATGACGATTGTCGAGTCGATCGCGAACATCAGCGCGCCGACGGTTGTGACCGAGAGCGCGACGTATTTGTACGGTATTCCGAGGACGCGATCGGCACCACGCCGGTCCGAATCGCCCGGCCGCTGTTCGGGGATGAGGCCGGAGCGGACGCCAGGCTTCACGGCAACCTCTACGCAGCTGAAGATCAGACGAAGTCCATTGTAGCCTACCTGCCGGAACCGTGCCAACTATCCATAGGGATAGGAGAGCCCCTGGACGCGGCGATGACCTCGGGTTGCCGCGGGCTAGCCTCGCTGCTCGACAACCTCCACCTCGATCCCGATCTTTACCTCGTTTCCGACGATGAGCCTCCCATCTGCCAGCATGTCGAAGGTCATCCCGAAGTCCTTCCGGTTGATCTCACCCTCGGCGCTGTAGGCGATCCGGTGGCCCATCATCGGATCGTTCATTTCGCCATAGCGAACCACCTGCAAGGTAACCGGGCGCGTGATGCCTTTGATGGTCAGGTCTCCGGTCAGGTTGTAACGATCCGGTCCCGTTTGCTCGACCCTGGTGCTGTGAAAAGTGATCGTCGGGTATTTCTCCAGCTCGAGGAACGAGGATCCCAGCAGGTCCTTATCTCGCTGGGGACTGTGGGTGTTGAGGCTCTTTACGTCGATTGTCACGTCGACCGACGAGGCCGTCGGGTTTGTCGGGTCGATGGTGCCGGTCACCTTCACATCGTTGAAACGACCGCGCACCGTCATCATCCCGAAGTGCTTGACCGCGAATTCGACCTGCGTGTGCTGGGGATCAACCTGCCAGCCCATGGAAACAACCTCCCTCCGGGCTCGTGCCCACCTTGCGCCGGGACGCCGGCCTTCCTCGCATCCGTGGAGACCTTCCACGTCGTTCACTCGGGGTGGACTGCCGTTCGCCTCTCAAGACATTCGGCGACGTTGATGTATACTGGCGCGGATGAGGTTCGAGAAAGCACGCTGGAGGATCTGAATGCTGCCTTTTACCCGAGGGAGGGTCATCTTGATCACTGGTGCGGCGCAAGGCCTGGGGCGCGCGACGGCAAAGCTCCTGGCGCCGGTCGGTGCACGGCTGGTCCTGGTCGACCGTGATGGCGCGGGCGCGCGACGTGCCGCGACCGAGCTGGCAGTAGGTGACGACGCGGTCGGCCTCGAGGTAAATGTGCTCGACTGGGAGCAGGTCCAGTGGATGGTCCAGGAGACAGTTCGACGATTCGGGCGGCTGGATGGCCTCGTCAACACGGTAGGCGGATCGAGCGGGCACGGCATTCGCGGCGCGCGGACGATCGAAGAGCTCGAGATCGACGACTGGGACCGAACCTTCGAGCTGAACGTGAAGAGCGTCTTCCTGTGCTGTCGCGCGGCGATTCCGGCGCTCCGCGCGGGCGGTGGTGGGCGTATCGTCAACACATCGTCGGTCGCGGGGCGAAGCCAGAGCCAGCTTGGTGGGCCGCAATACGCCGCGGCCAAAGCCGCGGTCGTCGGGTTTACCCGTCAGCTCGCGTTCCAGCTTGCCGCTGAAAACATTACGGTGAACGCGGTCGCACCGGGGCCGTCCCTGAGCGAGCGGGTCAGTGCCATCTGGGACAAGCGAAGCGAGGCGGTCCGCCAGGAGATTCTCTCGCGCATCCCGATGCGGCGCCTGGGAGAGGTCGACGAGCTGGCCGCGGCTGTCTGCTACTTCCTGAGTGATCTTGCAGCCTATACGACCGGTCATACCCTCGACGTGAACGGCGGGCTGTACATGGATTGAAGAGGCAGAATCCTGGCTTCCTCCCATCCAATTCTTGACTCGCCCACACGCACGTGGTATTTTGTTCACGAAAACAGTCAAGATTATCCAGTACTCGCCCGGAACGCAGGGGTGATCCGGCCCGGGCTGGTCGTGGGGTTCGGGGAGGCGCGCAGTGAGTCGGATCGTCGAAAACGTGCTCGATCTAGTCGGCGATACGCCGCTCGTGCGCCTGAACCGGATCGCTGGCGAGGGCGCCGCGACGATTCTTGCGAAGCTAGAATCGCGCAATCCGGCTGGGAGCGTGAAGGACCGGATCGCGGTCGCCATGATCGACGAGGCGGAGCGACGTGGTCAGCTCAAACGGGGCGACACGATTGTCGAGCCAACCAGCGGGAACACCGGGATCGGTCTGGCCATGGTCGCGGCTGTGCGGGGCTATCGCCTGATCCTGACGATGCCGGATGACATGTCCGTCGAACGTCGCACTCTTTTCGCGCTCTACGGTGCCGAGCTCGTGCTGACCCCGGCGATCGAGGGAATGGCCGGCGCGGTCTACGCTGCCGAGGAGCTTGTGCGTCGTCACGGCTATTTTATGCCCCAGCAGTTTATCAACCCGGCGAATCCAGAGATTCACCGTCGGACAACGGCCAGAGAGATCCTCGCGGCAACGAATGGTGAAGTCGACGCGGTGGTGATCGGGGTAGGCACTGGAGGAACGATCACCGGCGTTGGGGAGGTCCTCAAGGAGCATCGCCCGGACCTGCTGGTCGTCGCGGTCGAGCCGAGCCGCGCAGCAGTACTTAGCGGAGGCAGACCAGCACCGCACGGCATCCAGGGAATGGGGGCGGGATTCGTTCCGGGAGTTCTGAACCGCGCGATTATCGACCGAGTCATCGCGGTGACCGATGAGGACGCGCTGGCGACGATGCGCCGGCTGGTTCGCCTTGAAGGCTTGCTGGTTGGCATATCGTCGGGCGCGAATGCCTTTGCCGCGATCAAGATCGCCGAGGAGCTCGGCCCCGCGCACACTGTCGTCACGGTTCTACCGGACACGGGCGAGCGCTATCTGACTACGATTCAGGCTACCCGGTAAGGATCGATGTCGATCAAGGTTTATATTCCCACACCCTATCGCGAGCTGACCGCGGGTCAGGGACACGTCTGCGCCCAGGGCCGGACAGTCGCAGATCTGATCGCCGATCTCGACCGTCAATATCCGGGCCTGCGTGCGCGCATCTGCGACGGCGCCAGCGTCTACCATCACGTGAATGTGTTTGTCAACGGTCGAGAGATGCGGTCGCTGCGCGGCGAGGAGACGCCGCTATCCGACGGCGACGAGGTTGCCTTTATTCCGGCGCTCGTCGGCGGCTGATTGCGGTCGGCGGGTGTCGTCGCCCGGATATCGTCGGTCAGGGCGAGACACTGTTCTCCTGAATCCTGAACCGGTGGTAGTGGCGGAGAGGTATCAGTGCAACCACGGCCTCGCGGTAGATGATTGGCCGGAGAGGAGAGACGTGATCGAGATCACTCAGAGTCATCACGACGAGATTATCGCCCACGCGCGGGAGGATTATCCGAACGAGTGCTGTGGCCTTCTATTCGGAGTGAACGGGCGAGCCGAACGCTTGCTGCGGATGGAGAATGTCGAGCACAGTCCACTGACCTACCGTGTCGACAGCCAGAAGCTGCTCGAGGCGTTTCAGGCGATGGAAGAGATCGGGCTCGATCTCGTCGGGATCTATCACTCGCATACTCACTCCCCGGCCGAGCCTTCGCGCACGGACATCGCTCTGGCTGGCTATCCGGACGCTCATTACCTGATCGTGTCGCTGGCCAACCAGGACGAGCCGGTTCTGCGCGCGTTCCTGATCAACAACGGAGTCGTCGTGGAGCAGCCGATCAAGATTGTTCCATCGCCCGTCGAGAGTGCACCCGGGACGATGGGGTTGTAGAGGAACAGGAGGTTTCAGCACGCTAAAGATCTCGACACGAACCGACTACGGGATCCGGGCGATGCTCGAGCTGGCCAGGCACTACGGCCGAGGGCCGGTCCAGAGCCACGACATCGCCGCCAGTCAGGATATTCCAGAGGCGTACCTGAATCAGCTCCTGACCCAGCTCCGCAAAGCGGGGCTCATTACCAGCCGGCGTGGCCCGGGCGGGGGACACTCTCTCGCTCGACCGGCTTCCGAGATCACCGTGGCCGAGCTGATCACCGCGCTGGAAGGGACGCTGTGGCCGACCGACGAGGCCGGTAGTCCCCGGCGACCGTCCTGCTTTGCGCTGCACGAGCTGATGAAGGATCTGTATCAGCAAACCGAGCAGGTTCTGCGCGCGTGCACCCTGGCGGATCTCCTCGATCGCGAGCGGCAACGCGCGTATGTGTATCACATTTGAGAGCTCAGATCGCGATCGGGCTGACCCGGGATCGCGCTCAGCAAGGGGGAGGATTTTGACCATGCCTGTCCAGACGTTTACCGAGGAGCAGGTTCGTCGGTACCATCGTCACCTGATCATGCCGCAGGTGGGAGCCCGTGGCCAGAAGAAGCTGCTCAACGCCCGCGTTCTTCTTATTGGTGCAGGGGGGCTCGGGTCGCCAGCGGCACTTTACCTCGCGGCAGCTGGCGTCGGCACGCTGGGTATCATCGACTTTGATACCGTTGATCTGTCGAACCTGCAACGCCAGATCATCCACCGAACCGACGCGGTGGGAATGCTGAAGGTGGACTCCGCGGCGGAGACCATCCGCGGCATCAATCCAGACGTGAACGTCGTCAAGTATCCGGTCGCGCTGACCTCGGAGAACGCGTTCGAGATCCTCGACGGCTACGACATCATCGTGGATGGCACGGATAATTTCCCGGTCCGCTATCTGGTGAACGACGCCTCGGTCATGACCGGCAAGACGGTCGTGCACGGGAGTATCTTCCAGTTCGATGGCCAGGTAACGGTCTTCAAGCCCGGTGCCGGTCCGTGCTATCGCTGTCTGTTCCCGGCCCCTCCGCCCCCGGGCGCGGTTCCGAACTGTGCCGAGGCAGGCGTCCTTGGCGTGCTACCGGGAATCGTCGGCTGCATCCAGGCAGTCGAGACGATGAAGCTGATTCTCGGGGAAGGTGAGCCACTGATCGGACGCTTACTGATCTTTGACGCCCTGGCGATGGAGTTTTCCGAGGTCAAGCTTCGCCGCGATCCCAACTGCCCGGTCTGCGGAGATCACCCGACCATTCACGAGCTGATCGACTACGAGCAGTTCTGCGGACTGCCGTCGCGCGAGCCAGTCGGCACGCACTGACCAGACCCGGCGGTGATAGTACGGGCATCGAATCTGCCCGTACACTCCGATGCCGCTCGCCAGAACGACGACGGCCGACGCCCGCGTGGGGCACGACCGATTGGGGTAGGGCATCAGGGGCAGGCATCTTCCTGCCCTTGATGTCTTCCTGCGCATCGTGCACCTGTGGTGCGCACGGCTCGGGATGAATTGTGATGCGTATCCACTGGATCCCGTCGCATCCGTTCTGGCTTCGGCCTCGCATCGGAGGCACAAGCATGGGACGGTCACAGCCTGCAGTAGCTGCGCACCCTCGGATTCTCGAACCGGGCAATATTACGTTCCTGTACCGTCCGGTCGGTACGGTCCTCCACCCTCGAAGCTCGGATGAGATCGAGCGAGCCTTCTTTGCCCTCTTCCCGGACGACCAGGTACATCATCGGAATCGCCTCTTTGCCCTCGCACACGGCTACTTTCCGCCGATCATCCCCGATCAGGATCTGCCCGAGGAGCGAGACTGGGCGGTCGTCGCCCGAATCGATCGGAATCCATCGGCACTGATCGCAGACCTCGACACAGGGTTCCCGACGCCTCCGTTCCGACCCGCCACGCGGACCCGGGTGCCGGCCCGAATTGCCGGCAATGGCCGGTACGCGATCGTGCGTCACGGCGATCACACATATCTGGCCTACGCACTCTGTCATCCCACGCGGCTTGGGCCAGCGCAGCACGCGCTGCTCCTGGAACGGACCGGGAGCTACCTGATCGTCGTGAAGGAGCCGTCGATGCCGTCTGCAATTAACCTTCGGGAGACGCCGTCCTACCCCGAGGACCTGAGCGAAGCATTTGACGGGCACGGCTCGATTCCGGTCGATCCGACCGATTTTCTCGACTACCGCTGGACGCAGGTCTTTCTCGTTGGTGCCGAGACCCGGCTGGAAGCAGAGCCGGGCATCCATCTTACGCCGGACGTCGAGAATCAGGCAGCAAAGGAAGCACTACGGCACGTCTATCAGCAGGCGGAGCGGATCAAGCTGACGACGCACCTGGACATACTGCGCCCCGTGCTACGCGGGGAGCTGGAGTAGCCCGTGCTTCGCGCTTGTCGCGTGTGCGCTGGCGATCAGGGCGCGCGATAGGTAATCCGGTAGAGCACACCGGCCTGGTCGTCCGAGACGATCAGGCTTCCATCGGGCGCCTGGATGATGCCGGCCGGACGCCCCCAGCGGCTGCTATCCGTTCGCTGCCAGCCCGTGGCAAAGTCCTCCGCCGACACGGGCCGACCCTGAGCGAAGTGAATGTGGAGCAGCTTGGGAGCGGCAGGCGGCTGGCGATTCCAGGAGCCGTGCTGCGCGACGAACAGATCCGATCGGTAAGCGGCGGGAAACATCGTGCCAGTGTAAAAAGCCAGTCCCAGCGGAGCCGAGTGTGCCTGGATCCCCACGGTTGGCGGCGTCACCCCCGAGCAGTCGGCACCGGCGAACTGCGGCGTCGCGTTAGGCGGCATGCACCGTGGCCAGCCGAAGTCCTCCCCCGGGCCAACGACCGTGACGAGGTCCGGCGGAATTTCGTTGCCTTGATTATCGCGCTCGTTGACCGTTGCCCACAGGACGCCGGTGCCTGGCTCGAAGGCGAGCCCGACGGCGTTACGCAATCCCCAGGCGAAGCGCTGATAGCCGCTACCGTCAGGGTTGTAACGCAGAATCGCAGCGCGCCGTTCGTCAGACTCATCGCAGATGTTACAGGACGAGCCAACCGAGACGTACAGCTTGCCGTCCGGGCCAAAGACGACGGTACGTGTACTGTGGCCGCCGGTTGGGAGATCCGGAACCACCACCTCGGGTGGACCAGGCGGGCCGGTTGGGCTGTAGCGATAACGCGTGATCCGATTGGTCTCTCCGACGTAGAGGTAGCCCGCGTAGAAGGCGAGGCTTGACGGGTTGAACAGACCGCTGAGCAGAGGGGCCGGGGCCACGGGTGCCGGGGCAATGGTACCATTGGCGACCGGGAAGCGGAAAACGCGGCCGGCCTGATCGGCCACGAGAAGGCTCCCCGCGCTGTCAACGGCCATGAATCGCGGACTGGAGAGCCCGCCAGCGAGTAGGGAAATGGAGAATCCCTCGGGCAACCGGACAGTCTCCGACGGAAAGCGAAAGCCGTCGGGAACGATCAGCCGGGTAGCGACGAGCTTCGAGCTCGCGGCTGCCCGGTCGTCGACGATGAGTGCGGTTCGCCGAGGCGGCGGGCTGGTGCTCCTGCTGCTTGCCTCCGGGGTAGCAGCGGGTGTCACCGTCCCGCTCACCGGTGAGGACGAGGGTGCGCTCGCGGGAGCGGTCGCCCGCGTCGCGGTCGCGGGTACCGAGAGGGATGTCGATAGAGTCCCGGAGCACGAGACGAGCGCGACGCCGAGAAGACAGACGATGACGACAGGTCGCGCGATGATCATGGGTTGATGATACTATAGTCACCGCCATCGCGCGATTCCTCGGGGCACTGGTTTCTTCGGATCAACGTGCGATGCCCGCGGCGACACGATGCGACTGGGGGTAAAGGTGTTCCAGACGAGAGTTGGCCTCTGCACCGATCAGAATCTACCATACCACACCACGGTCGAGCGATGGAAGCTATTCGACGAGCTTGGCTTCGACAGCGTCTGGCTCTGCGACCACTTCATCCAGCCCAGCCGTCCAAATGGACCGTACTTTGAAGGGTGGACACTCCTCGCCGCGCTGGCGACCGGTACGTCGCGCATCCGGATTGGCGTTCTGGTCAGCTCGAATACGTTCCGACACCCGGCATTGCTGGCGAAGGAGGCGGTGACCGTCGATCACGTGAGTGCTGGACGACTGGAGCTAGGGATTGGTGCCGGATGGTACGTTCCTGAGCACCGCGCGTTCGGCATCGATTTCCCGGAGACGCCCGAGCTCGTGGGGCGTTTTGCCGAGGCAGTCGAGATCATCGATCGATTGATGCGGCAGGAGATCACGACCTACGCGGGTAGGTACTACCACCTGAACGACGCGCCCTTTCGCCCGGGCCCGGTTCAACGTCCACGCCCGCCGTTCACCCTCGGTGCGCATCGTCGCCGCATGCTCGAGATCGTCGCCAAATTTGCCGATACCTGGAACTCGTTCGGGACGGTCGCGGAGATGAAGGAGCGTGGCGAGATCCTCGACGAGTGCTGCCAGGCGATCGGTCGCGACCCGTCGAGCCTGCGTCGGTCGCTATATGGCTGGGCGAGCATGATGCCGAGCGACCCCTGGGCTTCGCCGTCGGCGTTCCTGGACATGGTCGGGCGCTACCGCGAGGTCGGGGTGAGCGAGTTCATCATCGACGCGCCACCACCGGAGCAGTTCCCGACGCTTGAAAAAGTGGCGACGGATATCTTGCCGACCCTGCGCTAGTTGTGAGATCGGTGGAGCTACAGCCGAGGCCCTTGGCCGTCGTGTTGCCACCGTGACGAAACAATGGCTGCGAGGGCGTGCGCTCGAGGCTGCTAATACGGAGATTAGATCAGACGCGGTCGAAGGAACGCGGCAGACAATCGTCACGACCGTGAAGTCGGATCACAGCTAGCGCGCCGTCGATTCAGAGTGAGCGGATGCGGGGCGGACGTCTGAGGATTGTCCGGCCGGCCATCGCCGTTTGCTTGGTTTAAATGAAACTCTCACCTGACACAGCGCAGGAGATCCCGCTATCCTGCTTGCCGGCTTGGCAAAGCAAGGCTGATTACCGAGTACTTGCTGGCTGGGCTTCCACGGAGTTGCCGGATGCGCCGTGGTGAAC
The DNA here is from genome assembly GCA_902810745.1 of Chloroflexota bacterium. Classification (GTDB taxonomy): domain Bacteria; phylum Chloroflexota; class UBA6077; order FW602-bin22; family CADDYW01; genus CADDYW01. Next base: position 36,028 of record CADDYW010000040.1, read on the forward strand.
GCTGGGGCTGCCAAGCGCGGCCCTGCCGGCCCGCGAACGCGCTGCCTGCGCCCCGGCGTTAGTCTATCGTCATTCGTGGGGTGAGAACCGGATGCCGTCACGCACTTCGCTTGCTCGGCGTATGGGACACTGCATCGTTGGACTGGCGTTTCTTAGCAGCCTCGTGGGCTCGACGCCAGCGCTCGCATCAGGGGATGGGGGGCTATTTACCTCGCCTGCTAGCCGGTCGACCGTGGCGAGCGCCTCGCTTGCGACACCCGCGACCAGCATCACGGCCGCGCCGACCGATCTCTTGTCAAATGTTGTGGAAATCTCGGAGCAGACCCTCCGGCCCATCTCCTTGCTTAGAGCGGGGAGCGGTGCCGTTGGACCGACGAATCATCGACCCCCCTGTGCTCCCCCCGTCAACGGG
>CADDYW010000041.1 GCA_902810745.1 Chloroflexota bacterium
GGCGGGAGGATCGAGAGCGCGAGCTGGCGCGGAGCACGCCGCGCGCGGAAGTCATGCTGGAGACCCTCCAGCACCTGGATCGCACCTATGGCGGTGCCGCCGGGTATCTCCGCGCGGCCGGCGTCACGACCGACGAGATTACCCGGCTGCGGCAGAGACTGGTGATCTGACCACGCTAGATCGGCGGTTACCCCAGAATCCCCCCGCCGTCGATAAAGATCACCTGACCAGTCATCCAGCTTGACAGGTCCGAGCAGAGGAACGCCGCGGTCGGCCCGATGTCGGCAGGAAAGCCGACCCGACCGAGTGGGATGCGCGAGGCCCACTCGTCGCGGTTGTAATCCGGCATCGTGCGAAAGTATCGCTCGACCTCGACGACGCCCGGTGCAATCGCATTCACCCGAATTCCATACGGCGCCAGGTGCCGAGCCAGCGATCGGGTCATGTGGTTGATCGCCGCTTTGCTCGCCGCGTAGTGGGTGTGGTTGATCCAGGCCCGCGCCGAGTGAACCGAGCTGAGATTCACCATCGCCCCTTTGATCTGCTGATCGATCATGACCCGGGCGACCCGCTGCGAGCAGAAAAACATGCCTTTCAGGTTGATGTCGAGCGTGCGGTCCCACTCCTCTTCGGTCAGCTCGAGCGGGGGGTGAGGGTCGGTGATGCCGGAGTTGTTCACGAGGATATCGATGCGCCCGTAGTGCCGAACCGTCGCGTCCACGATGCGGTCGATGTCGGCCACTTTCTGCAGATCCGCGCCAACCGTGATCGCGCGACGTCCTTGCTCCTTCAGCTTTGCCGCGAGCGCCTCGGCGCCGGCCGCGCTCGCGTGGTAGACGAGGGCGACGTCGGCGCCGGCCTGGGCGAGCGACTCCGCGATGCCAACGCCAATACCGGTTCCAGCACCGGTGATCAGAGCTACTTTTCCGGTGAGATCGATCGAGAGAGCCACGACAAGCCAACCCCCGGCACGTATTTTCGCGGCCACGATAGCACCGTCTCGTCGGTCGAGTCAACGCGGGGACGACCGCGGGTTGGCCGGGTCCGGTCGTCCCCCCAGGTCTACGGTGTGACGATGACCGTTCCTTTCATATCCCGTGGATGGAACGAGCATTCGTACTGATACTCGCCCGCCTTGGCAAAGGTGATCGTGATCGATTCACCCGGGCGGGCGACCTTGTCGACGTTGCTCCCATCCAGCAGGTGCACCGAATGGGTGAAGTTGTCGGAGTTGTGCCAGGTCACCGTCGCGCCAACCGGAACCTGAATGGCCGTCGGATCGAAGCGGTAGCTCGGCGGCATCTCGACGTGGGTGGTGCTCACCGGCTTGGCCGCGGCCGGGCTGGCGCAGCCGGCGACGGCCAGCAGGATCGCCAGCAGCGCTAACGCAGACAAGAATCGCATGACCTCGTCCTTCACGCCCGCGTCTTCTCGCCGCGAGTCGCGAGCCACGCGCTTCGGCTGAGCGTCGCGAAGATCAGGATGAAGGCGACGAGATCGAGGACCTCGGCGATCGTGTGGGCAAAGAGAAAGACTGTCCAGTCGAGGTGATAGGTCATGTAAACGAGCTCGGCCACGGCGTACAGAGTAAATCCCCAGCCCAGCGAGCGCTGGTCAGCCTCGAAGAATCGCCGGGCAAAGTAGGCGCCGACCAGAAATGCCACCAGGTGAACGGCCAGGAAGAATGCCGGGGGAAAGATGTTGATGAACGCACCAACAGGCATCGATGACCTCCTTCTGTTCCAAGCGTGACGCAATTGGCGTCAGTCTATCCGCAACGGCTTCGTGGACCGCGCGTTGCGCGTACAGTTCCCACGCAACCATCCACCACGGAGAGGCGCGAATCGGATGCCGTCTGTCCGCGGGCTAGCAGCTCGCTCGCGGAGTACCACCTCCTTTACGTTCTGGAGACTGGCGTCGCAGCGAAACGGCCGCGTCCAGAACCGACGCAAGGATCAGCACCATGCCCGCGAATGTGATCAGGTGCGCGCGCGAGCCATCGGGGCCGAGGTACCGATCAATTGTCGGCAGCCACGCGATCGGTGCGGCGTGGTAGAACAAGTCCAGCGTCGCTCCCGTGACAAAGGTGGGGAGACCTGCACGCTGCAAGAGGGTCAGGGAGTGACGACGGCGCAACACCGCGAGCATCGATGGCCTCCCAGTCCAAGATCGACGAACTCCTTGTCGAGACCATCGTAGCACTTGGGGCTAATTAGTCAATATTTTTATGTAGTTAATTGAGAAACGTTTTCGGCGGCTGCGAGAGACGTAGGCAATCCGCCTGACGAAGGGGGTACCGCCTCTGGGCGTGGCGACCGTGTAACGGCAGTTTGACAACGCCAGACTGCCCTCACACGGTCGGGTCGGGCTCGCGGATGCCGGACCGTTCCGGACCGGTCACCGCGTCGTGCAAACCTGCCGGTCGCGGGCTGGCGTCGGACATTGCGCCAGGACCAGCCCCTGGCTGCGACTCGGCCCCGTCCCCAGCGTTAGCCCATGGTGCTGACGTGCTCCGGGCGAACCTTGTAGGTCACGCGCACCTCACCCGGACGCTTCGGGTAATTTCGGTTCCCGTGGTATTTGAGGTTGAGATCGCAGATCTGATCGTAGCCGCCTTCCTCGCTCTCGAAGACCACCGGGCCCCGGATCTGAATGTAGCGGTAGGGATTGGCGGGGTCCATGATGGCGAGTGCGACGACTGGATGACGGTGCATGATTCGATCTTTCAGCCGACCTCGCGCGGTGTTGAGGATCACGTTCTCGCCGTCGAAGTCGAACCAGATCGGCGTGACGTGCGGCTCACCCTTGCTCGTGATGAGCGCGAGGCAGGCAAATGCCTTCTTCTCGCGGCTAAGCAGATCGGCGTGGGACTCCGGAATGTGCGCAGGCAATGTTATCCTCCCCGGGGTAGCGTGCTCACGAGGCTGCACCACCAGCTCTACCCAGAACCGCGAGAATCACGCCATCCCCTCCTCCATCCCCCATGGAGACGGAGCGAGGGCGCGGCCACTGCGGACGGCGCGCGGTTCTGTCGGCGGCCTCCTTTGATCGCAGCCGTTAACAGTCTAGCGAATGACCGTCGTGGCGGCAATGATCGTTGGAGACCCCGTGCTCGCGTGGTTGCCCGCCGGTAAGCGCTGCTGCTACCATCACGGTGACACCAGAAGCAAGTGCTCACCCACGCGGGGAGAAGGGGCGTGCCAGCGAACATCCTGACGATCAACGGCCGCGAGTACCACCGTCCTGTCAGGCCAACCGTCGCGATCACGATCGACGGCTGTCAGCCAGACTACCTCGACGACGCGCTGGCGCGCGGTCTCATGCCGCGCCTCCAGGCGATGCTGCGAAATGGTGGGAGCTACCGCCGCGGGCGGGGTCACATGCCGTCGCTCACGAACACGAATAATCTCTCGATCGTCACCGGCGCGCCGCCGGTCGTCCACGGCATCCCCGGCAACCACTACCTGGCGCCCTCCAGCGAAGAGGTCCAGCTCGTCGACCCATCCTTTCTGCGCGCTCCGACCATCTACGCACGGATGCAGCGCGCCGGGGTCCGAGTCCTCTGCATCACGGCGAAAGATAAGCTGCGTCGACTGCTCGCGGACGGCGACGTTCCGTCGATCAGTGCCGAGCTGGCCCACCAGCTTTCCCTGCCAGCCTTCGACGTCGACGACGTGGTGCAGCTCGTGGGGCGCAAGAATCCGGGACCCTACGAGTGGGATCTGAGCCACTACGCGCTCGAGATTGGCCTTGCCGTCACGCGCGAACGGGGGCACCTGGACCTCCTCTACGTCTCGCTCACCGACTTCGTCCAGCACAAAGAGCCGCCCGGCGGCACGATGGCCGATCGATTCTACCGTCATCTCGACGAGCTTCTCGGCGCGTACCTCGACCTCGGCTACGTCGTCGGGATCACCGCCGATCACGGCATGCACGCCAAGCAGAATCCCGACGGGTCGCCGCGCGTCCACTATCTCGAAGACGTACTCGAACGTGCCGGGATTCGCGATTTCCACGTCGTCCTCCCGATCACCGATCCCTACGTCGTCCACCACGGCGCGCTCGGCTCCTTCGCCTGGGTGTACCTTCCGGACCGCTACCGCGAGCGCGCCCGGGAGGTGCTGGCAGCGCTGGACGGGGTCGAGGAGGTGTTCTTCCGCGAAGAGTCGGCCGTCATCTACGAGCACCCGATCGATCGCATCGGCGATCTCTCGGTGGCGGCGGACGCGCGCACCGCGCTGGGCAAATCGCGGGCGAAGCACGATCTCTCGCTCGTCGCGAGCGGGCTGCGCTCGCACGGCGGCCGTCACGAGCAGATCGTCCCGGTCATCGTGAGCCACCCACTCGCGCCGCGCTACGCCGCGTGGCTCGATCGGGGCGTCCAGAATAGCGATCTGCACGACCTGCTCCTGAACGGCATCGTCGCGTCGACATCCGTGCGGCCAGGGGTGGAAAGCGTGCCCCGGAGCGAACGGCGAGCCGAGCAGAACGATCGATGATCGCGATCCAGAGTTTCGTCTTCCTGCTTGGCCTCGGCGTCGTGGTCGGGACCGTCCTATCGGCGATCCGCACCTTCGTGCTGCCGCGGAGCGCTCCGGACGCGCTTTCACGCCTGGTGTTCGTCGGGATGCGCCGCATCTTCGACGTCTGGCTGCGCGGAGCAAACTCCTACGTCAAGCGCGACGCGAAGCAGCGGTAACGCTGCTGGAGGTGCGCGCGGGCTCGCCGCCGTCGGCGATCGAGCTAATCTCGCGCTACCGTCGCATTCACGGGTTTGACCACCTTGGCGATCTGTGGACGTCCTGGGAGGTCTTGTTTGCCGACATCGAAGAAAGCCATACGTCGCTCGGCGCGCTGGCCTTCTTTCGATCGCCGCGATCGGGTCGCTCCTGGATAACCGCCGCGGGAGCAGTGCTGGACGCAGCCGCCCTGGCCGCGTCGACGCTCGACATCCCGCGCGATCCCCGCGCCGAGCTCTGCATTCGTGCCGGCTACCTTGCCCTTCGCTACATCGCCGACTACTTTCGCATCCCGTACCACCCCGATCCGCACTACCCCGATGAGCCAATCAGCATCGACCGCGCGGAATTTGACGCCGCGTGCGACCTTCTGGTCGAGGGCGGCGTCCCGCTCAAAGCCGACCGTGACCAGGCCTGGCGGGACTTCGTGGGCTGGCGCGTGAATTACGATACCGTACTGCTCGCTCTCTGCACGCTCACCCGGGCACCCTGGGCGCCCTGGTCGCCGGACCGCGCGTCAAAGCTCCGTGCCCGTCCTCGCCAGACACCTTCCTCGGGAACTCCGAGGTTCACTTTTTCGTCCTAAGACCACGTGCGAACTGGTCTGCTACACTTACGAAAACACTGCTGGTGGTGGCTATGATCCGTCCCGAGATACGCGACCGCGTCGAGGCGACGCCCTTCGTCGACACGCACGAGCACCTGCTGGAAGAGAAGACGCGGCTGGCCGGCCCAGGCGCCCACGGGCTTCAGCCCTGCGTCGACGCGGCGCTGCTCTTCTATCACTACGCCAAGGATGATCTCTGGTCGGCCGGTATGTCCGCGGAGGAGCAAGAGCGATTTTATTCGCCGCGGGTCGATCCATCGGACAAGTGGTCAATCGTCGCGCCCTACTGGCAACGGTCAAGGCACACGGGCTATCTTCGGGCGGTCGCCGAGAGCGCCCGTCACCTCTACGGCGTCGAGGAGATCGACTCGGCGTCATTCGTTCGGATCAGCGCGGCGATGCGCGATCAGGCCAAACCGGGCTTCTACCGAACGATCATCCAGCAGGGCGCCCGGGTCGAAGTCTGCCAGGTCAACTCGCTCGAAGCGACCTTCTGCGAGACCCAGTATCCAGACCTGCTCCAGCAGGACCTCAGCCTGGTCCCGTTTTCGACCGGACTCAGTCGGGAAACCATCGCCACGTTCGGGGCGCGGAGTGGCCTCTCGACCGCGACGCTCGACGACTGGCACCGGGTGATCGACTGGGCGTTCGCGACCTACGGACCGCGGGCCGATGCGGTGAAGTCGCAGGCGGCGTATCACCGACGGCTCGACTACGCGGCGGTATCCGCCGAGGACGCCGCTCCGCTCTACACGCGACTGGTGCGCGGCGAGGACCTGACCGGAGTCGAGCGCAAGGCGCTCGAAGACCACCTGATGCGCTACTGCGTCAGTCGCGCGGGCGACGCCGGCCTGCCAGTCAAGCTCCACTGCGGCTACTACGCCGGGGTCGATCGGATGCCGCTCGACCGCGTGCGCCGCAATGCCGCCGACCTCTGTCCGCTCCTGGCCGACTTCCCCGGCGTGACGTTCGTCCTGATGCACATCGGCTACCCCTACCAGGACGAGTTCATCGCCCTGGCCAAGCACTACCAGAACGTCGTCGTCGACCTCTGCTGGGCCTGGATCATCAACCCCGCCGCCGGCGTCCGCTTCGTCAAGGAGTTCCTGATGGCAGCGCCGTCGAGCAAGCTGCTCACTTTCGGCGGCGATTACGGGACCGTCGAGAACGTCGTCGGGCACGCCGCCATCGCCCGGCAGGGCCTCGCCCAGGCGCTGAGCGAGCTAGTCGACGAGGGCTGGCTGACCGAGCGAGGCGCATTGGATCTGATCGAGCCGCTGATGCGCGGCAACGCCCACGCGCTCTTCCCGACGTTCCGCGCGCCGCGCCTGGTCGCGTCGTGAGATTAGCGCACGTAGCCGGGGACGGAATCGTAGGACCTCCGAGCTCCTCGCAGATCCACGATCTGAATTGAATCGTCTCCGTGGGCCAGGTACCACTCAGCGAGCATCGTCTCCTCTGGCGAGCTTACGATTCGTGTGCTGCTCCGAGGCAGATCGGTGAACTCCGGCAGGCTATGCCGCAAGGCAATAGCCTGGCGAGGAGAATCGACCAGGTAGATCGTTGGTCTTTCATCGGTCAGGCTACTCGAGCTGTCACTCTGGATCGGCGGGACTGATTCATTCTCCTGAGAGGCGAGTGCCTCCTTGTCGTTTCCACCGACGTGAATCAACTGCTGCGAGGTCACACCAACAATTACGACGATCGCGGCAACGAGGCTCAGGGCGATTGCCCCATACCGTCTCTTTACCGCTACCGGGTTCCGGGTCGCCACCGATGGGCTGGACATTAGGATCGTTCACTCCTTTCTCTTGTGCCGCGAGGCACGCCTGCCGGGATCAGGGTAGAGGGTCCGGAGCGGGCTGGCATCGTGGGAAAGGCGTAGTGTTGGTACGGAGTTCTCTCGGCCCGGCGCAACCAGGCAGGTCCGTGGAAAGGCGTAGAGAGGCGGATTGGTCGGTTAGGCGGTCGGTCGACCGGGGGACGATGCCACCTGGTGCCGCCCCGCTGCCCAGACGGCGATTTGAGATCGGGTCGTAAATCGGAGCTTGCTCAGGATATTGGCGACGTGGGTGTCGGCCGTGCGCTCGGAGATGACGAGACGTTCGGCGATCTGGCGATTCGTAAGCCCCTGGGCAACGAGGAGCGCCACCTCCCACTCGCGGGGCGTCAGCGGATCGGTTTGCCCGAGAGGTGGCATCGTGGTCGTCGCCGACGATAGCGTCCCACCGTCGTCGCCCGCGCCCCCGGATGCGACCAGGTCCTCGACCAGCTCCACGTCAGCCATCGCCTGACCGTCGGCCCACGCCACCGCGAAGGCGTCGTCGCCGAGGGCGCGCCGACAGGTTTCGAGACAGCGGTCCAGCTCGTCTCGCTCGTCAGGGTAGAGAAGATCTCGAACCGACGGGCCGAGCTCGGCCACCGCGAGGAGCCGCACAGCACGTGTGAAGGAGCGCCGCTCAGCCGCGAGGAGACCCAGTTCCAGCACCACACAGTGCATCATCGCATCGTTGTGAATCTGTCGACAGACGTCCAGTGCTTCAAGATCGGACGCTCGCGCCTCGGCAGCCTTCCCGCTCCGCCGAGCCAGCGCGCCGAGATTGACCAGCGCGAGAGCAATGAGCTTCCGGTCTTGGATCTTCCGGGCGATCGACAGGCTCTCTGAAAACCAGGAGCACGCCGATTCGTCGTCGCCCTCGCAGCGGGCCAGATTGCCGAGATCGATCAGTACGTTGCCCAGGTCCGAGAGATTCCCCGCCTCTCGCGTCAGGCTCAGCCCTTCCTCCAGGAGCGCCCTCGCCTCGCCGAGGTTGCTCCGCATGCAGGCTAGCGTCCCCAGGTCCGCGAGAACGCGACCAAGGATCTGCTTGTCCCCGAGTTCTCGAGCACGGGCAAGGCCCTCTTCGAGGAGCGGCTGCGCCCGTGAGAGGTCGCCGCGCAGCAAGACGTTACGGCCAAGCTTTTCCAGAGCCGCGGCACTCCCGTGGGCATCACCGTGGGCCCGGTACACCGCGAGGCTCTGCTCGAAGGCCCGACACGCGCTGTCCTCGTCACACCGACAGTGCGCCAATTCCCCGGCCAGGTACAGCGCCCTGGCCCGCGGCAGCCCCTCGATCCGTGCCGCGAGGAGCTCGAGCCAGCGAGACCCGTCGGCGAAGTAGCCACGGCGCTGCCAGAACTCCCACAGAATCTCGACCAGGCGTTCGCAGGCCGCAGTGTCGTGATCGAGGCACCACGACAGCGCCGCCCAGAGGCTGTCGCGCTCGACCTCCAGCCGATCGAGCCACGCGCCCGACTCCGGCTGAGCGCACGCCGAGCCGATTCGCTCCACCAGGGCGAGGTAGTAGTCGGCGTGTCGGCGTTGCATCGTCTCGAGCTCGCCAGCCGCTTCGAGCTGCTCCCGGGCAAAGGCTCGAACCGTCTCCAGCATCCGGAAGCGCGGCTTCGCGGAAGAGTCTGCCAGGGATTTTCGCGCATCCGTGGCGAGACCTGACTCGACTGCGAAGAGGAGGCTACCGTCGATCAGGGATGCCACCACCTCAATCGGCAGCAGGCCCCGCCCCGATAGGACGTCGGCATCGGCGAAGCACACCGCCTCGAGCGCCTCGAGCGTGCAGCCATCCGCGAACACCGACAAACGGCGAAATAGCGCCTGTTCGCTCGGACTCAGCAGGTCGTAGCTCCAGGCGATCGCGCCACGGAGCGTCTGCTGCCGAGCAGGAAGGTCGCCAACACGCGCTGTCAGGAGGTCGAGCGAGGTACCCTGGCGTCTGGTCAATCGATCGAGCAGATCCGACGGAGAAAACATCTTGCAGCGAGCCGTGGCCAGCTCGATGGCCAGGGGAAGGCCATCGAGCGAGGCACAGAGCCGAGCCACCGCCTCGACGTTGTGCGAGTCGAGTCGAAAATCCGGCCTGACCGCCTGAGCACGCTCGACGAAGAGGGCTACCGCCGACATCTCTTCCACCGCCTTCACGCCGCGGTGCGACGACAGATCAGGCACGTCCAGCGGCGGTACTGGAAATTCGTGCTCCCAGCGCAGACGGAGTGGGACGCGACTCGTCGCCAGGATCTTCACGGAACGACTCCTGGCGAGCAGATCAGATAGTGATGGGGCCGCGTCGAGGACCTGCTCGAAGTTATCGAGCACGAGCAAGACTCGCTGGTTCCACAGGACACGCCGCAAGCACTCGAACGTACTGAGATCTCCGCCTTCGACGACCCCGAGCGATTGCGCGATCCTTGCGAGAACCAGGCGGTGGTCCCCGAGCAAGGCCAGGTCGACGAAGAAGATCCCATCCTCAAAAGCGTCGGATACTCGGGAGGCAACCTCCACCGCCAGGCGGGTCTTTCCCACGCCTGCAGGACCGGTCAAGGTCAGCAGGCGTACGTCGCCACGGCGCAACAATTCCTCGGCCCTGGCGATCTCGCGGCGGCGCCCGAGAAGGCGCGTCGGAGGCGATGGCAGGGTGGAGGTGCGGTCGGTGGCGACGGGGCGAATGACAATCCCAGTATCCATGCTCCCTCCGCGCTCGTCCCCTTACACGGACGCCCGCCGGGGCGCCTTCAGAGGCATCCCGGAGGGTACATATCATTCACTATACGAGCCACTCCGTCACCGGTCAAGAATGTGCTTCGACGGCGAATACGGCCATCCGTCGTGGCTCGAGATTGAATGCCTCGTCCCTCGGCCCGCCGTTCTCTCCTCATGGTCGGACGACGGCGAAGCACGCTGCTCTGTCACGCGGCGTGGACCTGTGCCGCCGCGGCGGAAGGCAGCTCGATGGCAACCCGATCGTCGGTCTCTCGCGCAGTCTCGAGCATCGTCTTGCCACGGCGCGGGTTTAGAGCACCGGGCAGTACGAATACGCCGGCAGCCGTCCAATCCCGTCTGCCGGTGGGAGAGGGTGAGGGCCGGAGGTCCCGTGCGGCGCCGCGGATTCACGCCCTCACGCCGGCCCTCTCCCGGAGGGAAAGAGAGATAGCCACCTCCCCGGCAGCTCCACCTTTCTGCGCGATGCCGTGGAGCACGATCGGGGCCGATTCTCGGGCGCGATCGCATCGCCCGGGTCACGACAGGCCGGGACTGGGTGGGTGGCCCGCACACCACGTCGCGAACAGTCGGCGTCGTGCCAGTTCGTCGACTGCACGCCTCACGACTGCCGATCCATATCTCCTGGCTTCTGACTCCTGTCCGCTTCGTATATACTCCCTGGGACGGGTCAGTCGGGCGTCGACGCGCGCGGCTGCCGCGATCCCTCGAGGAAAGGACGGGACTCCACCACGATGCGCGTATCGTTCATCACGGCGAACTACGTCGCCCGCGAGGTCAGCTACGGCTTGCGCCCCTTCAATTGGGGCGCGGCCGACCGGGCGACGGTGGAAGCGTTTCATGGTCCGCAGTTCGGTCGCAAGTTCGACGAGCTGTGCCGGCTGGTCGTCGAAGCTGGCTTCTCCAACATCGACGTCTGGGTCGCCCACCTCAACCCGTTCGTCGCGTCCCGATCGATGGTCGACGAAGCCGCCTCGATTCTGAAAGCGCACGGGCTCACCGTCGTTGCGTACACCGGCGGCCTCGGCCGGCCCGAGATGACCCGCGCCGACGCCGAGAAGGTGTATCAGACGGCAAAAGCGATCGGCGCGCCGGTGCTCGGCGTCGGCCTCCACCCGAGCAACGCGCGGCTCGCCTACGACCTCGGCAGGGAGTACGGCATCAAGTACGCGATCGAAAACCATCCGGAGAAGAACCCCGCGGAGCTCCTCGCCCGCATCGGCGATTACGGCGAGGTCATCGGGGTGACCCAGGATACCGGGTTCTGGGGAATGTTCAGCTACGACGCGGTCAAGGCGACCCACGAGCTGAAAGACCACCTGCTGCACATGCACCTGAAGCAGGTGCGCCAGACCGCCGACGGCTGGCATTCGTGCGCCTACGACGAGGGCGTCGTCGACATCCCGGGAGTCGTGAACGCGCTGAAGGAGATCGGCTACCAGGGCGCCATCTCGGTCGAGCACGAGCCGGCCGACGAAGACCCAACCCCCGCGGTCGTGCACAGCGCGCAGCTTCTGCGGGAGTGGCTGGCGTCGTCTGGGCCCTGACCCGGTTCGGTGGATGTGTGCGCTGCTATCCATACGCTGCGCCGGACAGGAATGGGATAGAACCGCCGGGGCCGCCGAGCACGAGCAGGCCGAGGAGGATGAGGGCAACGCCGACGTACGGGGTGAGGGTGTGTCCCCAGCGGGTCGTCTTCTCGAGCACCATCACCCCGGTCAGCACGGTCAGCCAGACCAGGCTCCCCACCCCCACCCCAAACATCACCAGCATCAACGCCCAGCAGCAGCCCAGACAGAAGAGCCCGTGGCGCACGCCAAGACTCCCCGCCGCCAGCACCCCCCGACGGTAATAGCGCCAGAGAAAGCCCTGCGGCGTGCGACACTCCTGGAGACACTGCTCCTTGAGCGGGCTGAACTGGAACAGCCCAGCAAGCACCAGTAAGCCGCCGCTGATCACCCGCGGATGCGCCGCGAGCCACGCCCAGCGATTGACCAGCGCGTGCAGGCCCCCGTCGACGACCAGCGCGGCGAGCGCGAAGGTGGTCCAGACGGCAAAGTAGGCGAGGAGGAAGGCGCCAAAGGCGAGCGTCGGATGCTCCTGTCCCTGGCTGACCTGAGCGAAGCGGCGCATCATTGGCAGGCTGGAGGGGAGCATCATCGCGGCGGTCATGACCTGCCAGGCGGCGAGGAAGAACAGGAGTGCGAGCGGACCGGGCAGGGTGCCGCTGCCGAGGAGGGCATCGTGGTCGAGCAGAGCCGTTCGGCCCGTCAGCACCGCCACCAGCGTGAGACCCCACGCCAGCGCCACGATGCCCCACAGCCAGGTCGTATCGGCAATCGAGCGACGCTCGGGAATCGAGCTCATCGTCGCACCTCCTTCCAAGAATGAATCGGACATCCGGCGAACGCCGGTCCTCATGACAGGGATGCGCTGAGTCCGGTCGCGCGGGGTGCACGCGACCGGACGGAATGCTACGTTGGCGGCTCCTCGAGGACCCGGCAAGATCGACCGGGCCAGACGGTGACTGACCGCCCCGGCCGAGCTGACCCTCAGCCCTCGAAGCGGAAGGTGCCCTGCACGGCGTTGTGCCCTTGGAGATTGATGTCGGCAATCCCGTACTTCCCGGTGTTGCGTCGGTACGAGAGCGCTTTGCTGACGTAGGCGGGAGAGCCCGGAATCGTCGAGAAGACTGACTCGTTCAAGGTCGTCTGGGCACCGGTGGGACCGGTGTAGGGGACGAGCTCCGCCTCGGCCAGGGCGCCGATCTGGAGATGCCCCTTGCCTCCCTCGACCTCAAAGCGGATCGGGGCCCGCTCGACGCCGACGACCTCGCCTACCAGCTTGGCCAGGTCGGCCACTGGCCCGCCTTTTTTGCCGGTCCACACGCTCAGGATGGCCTCCTGCTGGGTGGAGCTCGCCCGATCGTCGACCACGACAAGCGCCTTCCAGTTACCCGCGAGGACGTTGCCGGGAATGTAGGGAAGCACCGCAAAGGTGCGATCGGAGACGTCGACACCGTCGATCGTGCCGTGGTCGATGTGCCAGGCGACGATCGCGTCGCAGGTGCCGTTGTCGGGATCCTCGCCGATCCAGCAGGGACAGAGCACGTTACAGTTGCAGACTTCGAGTAGTCGCCCTTCAAGATTGTACGCCATTGATCGTTCTCCTCCGTGATTCATCAGAGTCAGCAGTCAGGTCGTGTGCATCGGATCAAGTCGACGTTCGTCGCATCACGCGCCGAGTTGCCTGGGTCTCTCGGATACCTCCTCCTTTCTCGGTGTCGCTGGCCAACCCGGATTCCTGCTCCGGTCCGGTGCGCCAACACTCCTCGGGATGGATCAGGAATCACGGCGATGGTCGTCCGCCAGACGGCCACGCGCAGCCACGCCGGTCACCAGTGCACGTGCTGGGGACACCATAACGCAGGACTATCAAGAGATCATCAAAGGCAAGGACGGATTTCCGCAGCGGGAGTCCGGGCCGCGACCCGACGATGGAGTCCGGGCTAGCCAGTGACCTTTTCGATGGCGCGATTGTCGCCGGGGTGACAGTCGCATAGGTTTGATCTAACATATATTGCCGGGAGCGCATCGAAGGAGACTGATCTCGGTGTTGGACCGACAGCGGCATCGCGTCGCCCCTGGAGAGGAATGCGCCGACAGTTCGGCCGGAGGGGCGATGCCGCGAAGATATGCCGGGAGGGTTAGCAGCGCCCGACCGTCAGGGGGCGATCCACGCGTGATCACGCACCCGCCGGTCGCGGCTCCGTTCCACGAGGAGACCATCACGTGGCGTGGTTAGCGCTGTCAGTTCTCGGTCCCTTCCGGGCCGAGCTGGAAGGGACGCCCATCACCTGCTTCCAGTACACCAAGGTTCAAGCACTCCTGATCTACCTGGCGGTCGAAGCCGATCGAGCACACCCACGAGAGCTCCTCGCGGAGCTTCTCTGGCCGGAGCAGGATGCGCGCACGGCCCGCCATAGTCTCAGTCAGGCACTCTTCTGCCTGCGTCGGGCGATCGGCGATCATCCGGCGACGCCCTTTCTCCTGCTCACCCGCGACACGGTTCGGTTCAACCGGGCCAGCGACCACTGGCTGGATGTCACGGCGTTCCTCGATCTCCTGGACGCCTGCGAACGGCATCCGCATCGTCGTAGTCAGATCTGCTGGCAGTGCGCCCAACGGCTCAGTCAGGCCATGGATCTCTACCAAGGGCCCTTCCTCGACCAGTTTTCCCTCGTCGGCAGCGTGGCTTTCGATGACTGGATCATCGTCAGGCGCGAAGCTCTTCACCGGCGCGCTTGCCAGGTCCTCGCTCAGCTGGCCAGCTACTCCGAGCAAAACGGCGCCCTGACCGAGGCAGCCTCGTGCGCGCGACATCAGGTGACGCTCGACCCCTGCGACGAGGAGGCGCATCGACGCCTCATGCGTATCCTGGCCCGGAGTGGGCAACGCGGCGCGGCCATGGAGCAGTACCGGCGCTGCTGCCAGATCCTGGCCGACGAGATGGGCATCCAGCCAGAACCGGAAACGACGGAGCTGTACCAGCGCATCCGCAACGGTCTGGAACCGGAACGCGTGAGGCCGAGGTTGGAGCCGCCTACCAGCCCGCGCTACGAGCTTCCTCCGCAGCTGACCCCGTTCGTCGGTCGCCAGGACGAGCTGAAGCAGATCGCGGATCTGCTGGCCCATCCGGAATGTCGGCTGGTGACCCTGACCGGTCCCGGGGGGATCGGCAAGACGCGGCTGGCGATCGAGGCAGCGCGGCGCGGTGTCGATGCCGTCGCGGACGGTGCGTGCTTCGTCCCACTCGCCGGGCTGCGCTCGCATGCCCTCCTCGTTCTCGCGATCACACACGCCCTTGGTCTCACTCTGTACACCAGGGAAGACCCGAGAAAGCAGCTCCTCGGCTACCTCCAGGAGCGGGAGCTCCTCCTGGTCCTGGATAACTTCGAGCACCTGCTCGAAGGGGCTGGCCTCGTCGCGCAGATTCTTAAGCACGCCCCGAGGGTGCGGATCCTGATCACGTCGCGGGAGCGCCTGAACCTGCACGGCGAGTGGGTGATCGACATCGAAGGGTTGGACGTGCCAGCCGAGGACGAGGATGCAAAGATTGCCGATTGTAGCGCCGTGCAGCTCTTCATCCAGAGCGCGCGCCGGGCGAAGTCGGGCTTTTCGCCAGGTCCGAGCGATTTGCGCGCGATCGCGCGCATCTGCCGGCTCGTCGGTGGCATGCCGCTCGGGATCGAGCTTTCGGCCGCCTGGGTTCCGGTGCTGTCGTCGGAGGAGATTGCCCGGGAGATCGCAAACAGCATCGACTTCCTCGCGGCAAGGGTCCGGGACGTGCCGGAGCGGCATCGCAGCATTCGTGCCGTGTTTGATCATTCGTGGAGGATGCTTGACGAGAGCGAGCAGCGCGTGTTCGCTCGGTTATCCGTGTTTCATGGTCCCTTTCAGCGCGAAGCGGCCGAGCAGGTGGCAGGACGATCTTTGCCGCTTCTGTCCGCGCTCGTCAGCAAGTCGCTCCTGCGTCGCAATGCCTCGGGAAAGTACGAGCTGCACGAGCTCCTCCGTCAGTACGCCGAAGATCATCTCGATGCGGCGCCAGCCGAGGCCTCCGCCGCGCGCAGCGCGCATGCGTCCTACTACGGCGACTTTTTAGAGCGCAACGCGGAGCTACTCAGAGGGAAGGACCTCGAAACCGCGCTCCGGAACGTCGGTGGCGAGGTCGAGAACGTGCACGCGGCGTGGCGCTGGGCGGTGCAGAACACACGCTCGGAGCTCATCGCGCGGGCAGTGCATGGGTTCTGGCTCTTTTCGGAGATCACTGGCCGATACGTCGCCGCCCGCTCCGCTTTCGAAGAAGCGATCGTCGCGCTCCAGGTACCTGCGAACGCGAGTGAGGAGTCCGACGCGACCCGAGCCCTGGCGCTCGGACGCGTCCTCTGTCATCTTGGTTCGTTGCCGGTTCGCGTCGGCAACTACGAGCAGGGCAGCACGCTGATCAATCAGAGCCTGGAGATTCTGCACCAGGTTGGTATGCCGGCCGATCTCGGCCTCGCACTCAACTTCAAGGCGATGTACGCCCATGCACGGCAGGACTACGTGGGCGAGCAGCGGGACCTGACCGAAAGCATTCACCATTTCGAAACGGCAAACGACAGGTGGGGCCTGGGCTACTCCCTGAACGATCTCGGCATGGCGACGTTTCTCCTGGGAGACAGCAGCGAGGCGCTGCGGCTTTGCCAGCGGAGTCTGGACGTCTTCGCGGAGATTGGCGACAAGCGCGGCTTGGCGTTCGCACTCAAAAACCTTGGCATTATCACCGGCGAGCTTGGTCACCACGCCGAGGCGCGGCGGAACCTCACCGCGTGCCTCGAAGCATACCGCGCCATCGGGCACCGGTGGGGCACGGCGGATGCGCTCAGTCGTCTGGGTGTACTCGCGCGCTCGACCGGCGATTACGGCGAGTCTCTCGACTGCTTCCTGGCGGCGCTGCGGACTGCCGTCGACATCGGCTCGACAACGCTCACGCTCGAGGTGCTGACCGAGCTCGCGGGGTCGTTAGCACCTCTGGGTAAGCGCGAAGAGACGATCACCCTCCTCGCATCAATCAGCCGTCACCCCGCCGGGGGGCCGATCATCTGGGACCGAGCGCGGCGCCGGCTGGATGAGCTCCACGCCTGCTCGGTGCCCGAGCTCCCTCCCGAGACCTGCAACAGGATCCTCCAGGAGCAGGTACACGCCCTCCTGGCTGGTCACCTCGCACGGCAGAGCCCGTGACCTGCGAGATCCGCGAGGCAGGTGCGCGATGCGCATCAAGCCCTCGCACCGCCGACGGGGATTGCCGGGAGTGCCCGCCGAGGCGTATGATGCTTGCGTTCCACCCTCTCCCTGACCTATCTCCCGGTCTTCGGTAGCGGGATGGCTTGCTGGAGGACATTGCATGCGGCTCTGTTACAGTACCTGGAGTATGCAGAAGCCGAGTGTCGACGAGATGCTCGCTAACCTGGCCGAGATCGGCTTCGATAGTGTCGAGCTGACCGTCATTCCCGGCTGGAGTCTCGAGCTCGACACCCTCGACAGGGCCGAGCGCAAGCGTATTCGCGGGCTACTTGATCGGTACGGCCTGGCTCTGCCCGCTATCGCCGGCCATCGCTCCCTCCTGGCAACCGATCCGGACGAGCACGCCGAGAACTGGCGTCGCCTGACCGGCGCAATCGACCTCTGTGTCGACTGGGCTGGCCCGAGCGGTCCGCCGTCGCTCGATACCACCGTGGGCGCGCACGGACGACAGTGGGACGAGTGTAAAGATCTCCTGGTGGAGCGTCTGAGCAAGCTCTGTGACTACGCTGCCGAGCGTGGCGTGATCGTCGGCATCGAGCCACACGTCAACGATGTGCTGGAAACCCCCGAGCGGACCCTCGAGCTACTCGATCTGATCCGTCATCCAAGCCTGAAGGTAACTTTCGACATCAGCCACTTCAACGTCCAAGGTATCCCGATCGAGTACAGTGTCTCACTGCTGGCGCCGGTCGCCTGCTTCACCCACATCAAGGACGAAAGCGGTCGCGTGCCTGACTTTCAGTTTCTGATCCCCGGCGAAGGCGAGTTCGATTACGTGCGCTACCTTCGGGCGATGCACCGGGCCGGCTGGACTGGCGACATTGGTGTTGAGATTAGCCTGATGGTGCAACGAAGGCCCGGCTACGATCCCTGGGCAGCGGCACGGCAATCTTACGCCGTGCTCAGCCGGGCCTTCGAGGAGGCCGGGGTGCCACGGGCGAAGTGAAGCGTTACGTTTGGCGCACCTTCTGCGTGGAACGAGCGGAATCGTTGAGCTGACACAACGAGCGCAGGAGTTAGATGGCACTTCATGATATGCTGAAGAGAGTATCACGCGACGGACACGGCGGTATGCTCAATATCTATCCTGGTTGCTGTTCGTCCCGTGCACGACGGACCGTGGAGAGTGCTCAAGGCCCGGGGGCCTTGAGCAGTGATATCCAGGTTGGACGAAGGATACGGTCCACGTGTTAGATCACGAATTATCCCACCCAAATTCAGCGGTCGCCGCACCACGCGCCTCTCTTCCCGCGGTCGTCTGGGGCCTGATTCGTGCGTGCCGACCAAAGCAGTGGACCAAGAACGTTCTGCTGTTCTTTGGCCTGATCTTCGCCCTGAAGCTGACTGATCTGGCTCTTGCCGAGAGGGCGCTCGCCGGCTTCCTCGTCTTTTGTGCCGCGAGCAGCGCGGTCTACCTCGTCAACGATGTCGCCGACGTCGAGCAGGATCGGCAGCATCCAGCGAAACGCATGCGCCCGCTCGCCGCTGGTGTCATCAGCACGACCCAGGCAATCGGGCTGGCAGCAATCCTGACGGCGATCGCGATCGCCGCCAGCATTGCCCTCGGGCAGACCTTCGCTCTGCTCACCACGATCTACGTGATCATGACGCTCGCGTACTCGATGAAGCTCAAGCACGTCGTCTTGATCGATGTGTTCGTTCTGGCCGCTGGCTTTGTGCTACGGGCGGCAGCCGGCGCGGTGGTGGTGGGCGTCCCCATCTCGCCGTGGCTCTACGTGTGTACGGTGCTGGCGTCGCTCTTCCTCGGATTTGGCAAGCGGCGGCACGAACTGATGCTCCTCAGCGACGCGGCAGGTACCCATCGTCCGATTCTGGAAGAGTACAGCCTGCCTCTGCTCGACCAGCTGATCGTGATCGTCACAGCAGCGGCGATCATGGCGTACTCGCTCTATACGTTCTCCGCGGAGAATCTACCAGGCGACCATTCGATGATGCTCACCATCCCATTCGTGCTGTACGGCTTCTTCCGGTATCTGTACCTGGTCCATCAGAAAAATGGTGGGGGGAGCCCGGAGGATGCGCTGATCGGCGATCCTCACCTGCTTCTGTCGGTCATCCTCTGGCTGCTCACCGCGGTGATCATCCTCTATCTTGGTCGCTGAAACGCATTCACGAACCCCCGATACGCAGCAGCCAGTCCGCGACGTCTCGGAGCTCCTCGGCCCCGATGTGATGGGCGATCGGGTACTCGCGGTAGGTCAGGTCGACGCCAAGCCGCAAGAAGTCATCACGTGCCTGTCGGCCCATGGCGATCGGAATCAGGGGATCGGCGGTGCCGTGCGCGACGAAGGCCGGTCGGTGGGCCAGACGGGCTTCGTCGACGGGTCGAGCCAGATTGACGGGAAGGTAGCCACTGAGCATGATCGTGCCAGCAACCAGCTCCGGGCGGGTCAGCAGGAGCGAGCCGGCCATCACCGCGCCTTGGCTGAAGCCAAGGGAGTAAATGCGCGATGGATCAATCGGGTAGGCAGTCGGAAGCTGGCTGACGAACCGCTGCAATGCAGCGAGGCTTGCGCCGAAGCTCGCCGGCTCCGGCTCTCCGATGGCGCCGATCTGATACCACGCGAAGCCGTCGAAGAATGGGATGGGAGCACGGGCACTTATGATGAAGAGACGCGGATCCAGCTCATCGGCCAGCGAAAGCAGGTCGAGCTCGTTCGCGCCCCGACCGTGGAGCAGCAAGAGCGCCGGAAATGGCGTCAGCCCCTGAACCCGGGGCGACTGTACGACATGCTCGAGGGGGAGTGGTGATGAGCCCACGAAAGCCTCCAGGTTGACGTGACTGAGATCCGACCACCCGGACCAGACTCCGAGCGAGAACAGCGCAGCGAGGTCGCGCGGGTAGAGCGCGTGTGCCGATCGCCAGGTATCCCTGACGTGCTGCCAGGCCACGACGGCCGGCCCATCGGGCCGGGCTACAGGCTGTCGAGTATTCCGCGGAGGTAGCCAACCGCGTAGGTCGTCGCGGCTGCCTCGCGCACATCGCCGGGAATAGCCGGAAAGTGCTCGGGACAGAGGACGCCGCTGTACCCGATATCCTTCAGCGCACCGAGCACCCGGTGGAAATTCACCTCGCCGGTCCCCGGAAGTACTTCGTCATAGCCAGTACCCGCCGCGCCCTCTCCCGCCGATTTGCGCACGTCGCGGATGTGCACGAAAACGATCCGGTCCGCAAATCGGTGAATTGCCGCCGTTGGATCATCGCCGACGATGTGATGAATCGCGTTATCGTAGAGATAGCCATTTGCCGAGCTTGGAACCGCGTCGAACAACTGCGCAAAGCGTTCCGCGCCCCAGAGCCAGCCACGGCGGTTGGGCGGCCACGGACTGTGAGTAGCGATTCGAACCCCAACCCGCTCGGCGACGGCACAAAGCCGCTGGTAATAATCCGCCACGCGCTTGAGCTGCTCGTCGTTTTCCTGCTCGGTCAGCTGATTGTCGATCGGCAGCGCGGTGGTAACCGTTCGCACCCCAACCTCGGCAAGGGCTTCCAGATCGTGACAGGCCCGCTCGAAGTCCGCCTGGCCTTCGGGTCTACCCAGGACGACGTCAGTCGTGATCTGTCCCAGTCCCATCGCCTCGACGGTAATCCCGGCCACCGTGAACTGCCGAACATAGTCCCGGAGCGCCCTGGGATCGAGCTGGCGCATCGCGGAGAAGCCGGGAACAGCCGTGGGGCTCTCCTGGACGGCCTCGATCCCGGTGGCCTGACAGAAGCTGATACGGGCAGCCGGATCCGTGCTCACCGCGCCCGGCCTCAAACAAAACCTCATCGAACCCACGCCCCTCCTCGGACCGGGAGACCCAGAATCGAACCGAAAAGAGTGCTGGATCGCCTCTACGATTACTTGAGATCCCGGGTACCCGTGAGAGCAGATCAGGTTGCGCTGCGCTGATTATACTCCTGCGGCACGATGTGCTGCAGAAGCTTGCCTCGGAAGAGCGGAAGTTTCTTACCGTGCTGTCTTGCCGTTACCTTATTGACGTGCTCGAATACCTGTGATATTGTGACAGCCCATCCGGTGGGTGTACTTTCGCGACCCGCCTCGACCGTAGGAGACGCCCTTCTCCCACTAATCACAATTACCACGCGCCGGCTCGAGGCTCAGGAGAGCGACGTGTATTCGGAAGTCCTTCGCGTACGTGATCTTCGGGTGTACTACCATACCCCGCGCGGACCGGTGAAGGCGGTCAACGGCGTTAGCTTCGCCGTCGGCACGCGCGAGAGGTTCGGCCTGGTTGGCGAGTCCGGTTCGGGCAAGTCGACGATCGCACTGGCACTGCTTCGATTGATCAAGCCGCCCGGCAAGATCGAGGGTGGCGAGATCCTCCTCGACGACCTCAACCTGCTAGCCCTTCCGGACGAGGAGATGCGCAAGGTGCGTCTCGCCGTGATCGCACTCGTCGCCCAGGGCGCCATGAACTCGCTGAATCCTGTCTTGCGCGTCAAGGATCAGATTTACGATGCTCTTCAGGATCACGGCGTCCAGCTTTCGTCCCAGGAGTTCGATGAGCGTGTCCGGGATCTGCTCGAGCGGGTCGGTCTCCGTCGCGAGGTCGCGACGATGTACCCGCACGAGCTCAGCGGCGGAATGAAGCAGCGCGTGTGCATCGCCATCGCGATCAGTCTCCGCCCGAAGCTGATCATTGCCGACGAGCCGACCAGCGCGCTTGACGTCGTCGTCCAGCGGCAGGTCATGGAAACGCTCGAGAAGGTGCAGCAAGATCTGGGAGCATCGATCATTCTTATCGGCCACGACATGGGCTTGATGGCTCAGACGGTCGAGCGGCTCGGGGTGATGTACGCAGGAGATCTCGTAGAGGTTGCGTCGGTCAGCGACATTTTCCGCGAGCCTCTTCACCCGTATACCAGGCTTTTGATCGCCAGCCTGCCATCCTTCGATCAGAAGGGCGTGTTCCGTGGAATTCCCGGCTTGCCGCCATCCCTCTTAAACCGGGCGCCAGGTTGCCCATTCTACCCTCGGTGTCCCCAGGCGATGGAACGTTGTGCGATCGAAGAGCCGCCACTTCGCGAAGTGCAGCCAAAGCGTTGGGTCGCTTGCCACCTGTACTGAGGAGACAGCCATGACTGCACTGCTTGAAGCCCGACACGTCACCAAGGTCTTCGGCGGGGGCCTCTTTAGCAAGACGAAGAACCTGACCGTGGCGCTTGAGGACTTTTCACTGACGATCGAGAGCGATCCCCCGTCGATCACCGCTGTCGTTGGTGAGAGCGGGAGCGGAAAGACGACGCTAGCACGCCTCATTCTTGGGCTGACGCCGCCGACCAGCGGCGAGGTCCTGTACAACGGCAAGGACCTACGATCGCTGTCCAGCACGGAGAGGCGGCAATTCCTTCGCGATGTGCAGGTGATCTTCCAGGACCCGTATGAAGTCTATAATCCTTTTTACAAGGTCGATCACGTTCTCGAGACGCCGGTGGCGAAATTCCACCTGGCGCCATCTCGGGAAAAAGCTCGAGCCTTGATCGAGGAAACGCTCCACGCCGTCGGATTACGGCCCGAGGAAACGCTGGGGCGCTACCCACACCAGCTCAGCGGCGGTCAACGTCAGCGCGTGATGGTTGCTCGCGCGCTGCTTCTCCGCCCCCGTCTGATCGTTGCCGACGAGCCGGTCTCCATGGTCGACGCATCGCTTCGCGCCACCATTCTCGACAGCCTCCGCCAGCTCAATCAAAAGTTTGGCATCTCGTTGATCTACATTACGCACGATCTGACGACGGCCTATCAGATCAGCGAGAACATCATCGTCTTGTATCGTGGCTCGGTGGCCGAGGCTGGCGATGTCGAGCTCGTCGTCAAGGATCCACAGCACCCGTACACGAGACTGCTTGTCGGCTCGGTTCCTCTGCCGGATCCCAGCCGAACCTGGGAAAAGGAGAAGATGCCCGCCGACGTCTCCACGCGGGGGTCCGGAGCGACAAGGGGGTGCAAGTTTGCCGAACGCTGCCCCTATGTCATGCAGGTGTGTCGCGAAAAGGTCCCACCGCTCTACCGCAGCAATCCCCATCGAGCCGCCGCGTGCTTCCTGCTGCAGGACGCGCCGGCCCTGGGGACAGAGGATATGGTCAAGGTCTTCGTCGCCGCCTCGCCAAACGGGACAAGCAGGGGGTAGGCTGATCCGGGCAGCGTGGCGCGGCCTTGCTCCCCGGATGGCTCAGCACTGAAGCCCCCCTCGTCCCCGCGCGTCTACTCCTGTCGTCACGCGGATTTGCGCAGTCTCGGATTGGCGATCTCATCGAGGCCGACCGAGAGATTGAACAACCCGACGAACAGGATAATGATAACGATAATCGGCGGCGCCCACCACCACCACATCCCGTGGAGCAGGGCAGCGTAGTAGATGACCCAGTAGATCGTCATGCCGAGGGTGGGCGCCTCCATCGGCCCCAGTCCGAGCGCTTCGAGACCAATCGACGCCAGAACCGCCGACGCCACTGCACCGACCAGACCAGCGGCGAGGTACGGCAAAAGGTTGGGCATCATCTCCTTGACGATGATCTCGGGTCCACTCATCCCTGAAAGGCGAGCTACCTGGACCCAGGCGCGCTCGCGCATGGTCAGGACCTGGGAGCGAATCGTCCGCGTCGGCCACAGCCAGGCGAGCGATGCGACGACCAGTGCCATCTGATCCACTGTAAGCCCTTCCTTCAGTGAGACGGCGATCATCACCAGAACCAGGAGCCCGGGGACGGTGAGCCCAATGTCGACGACACCCTTGATGACCGTGTCGACTATCCCACCATAGTAGGCCGACACGAAGGCCAGGACTGTACCGATGCCGACTCCGATCAGCCCGGCGAGGAAGCCGATGCGCAGTGTCAGCGGCGTTCCCGCGATCATGACTGCCAGGATATCCCGTCCCTGGCGATCAGTCCCCAGCGGGTACTGGGCTGATGGCGGCCGGCTCGCCGGGACCGAGAGCGGCGCGGCATTGCTGACGTCAACGAAAAGAGGACCGATCACACAAAAGAGCAAAAGAGCCAGCAGCATCAGGAGCCCGGTCACCAGGGCCGGATTACGCCGCAAGTATTTGAGCACGCCGATCAGCATCGTCTCACGTCCTCCGATAGGTGATGCGCGGATCCAGCAGCGGATAGACGATGTCCAGGATCAACGTCGCCAGGCCGATCGACACGATAATCGTGAAGACAATCCCCTGAATCGTGAAGTAATCGAATTCGCTGATAGCGTGATAGAGAACCGTTCCGATTCCCGGGTAGGAGAACACGACCTCGACCAGAACGGCACCCGAGAGCACGTGGCCCAGCGCCAGGGCAAGCGAGGTGATTTGCGGGAGGAGAGCATTGCGAACGGCGTAGCGCAGGAACAGAGTTTTATCTCTCAGTCCCTTGGCCTCGGCGAAGAGAGTATAGTCTTCTCCCTCGACGGTGACCATCATCGCACGCATCCCCAGGGCCCAGAAGCCGATCGCGGCGAGGATGATCGACAGGGCAGGAAGAATCGAGTGCTTGAGGACGTCCAGCCAGAAGCCGATTGTCATCGTCGGGATCGCGCCGGGGCTATAGCCCCCGAATATCGGGAGCAGCTTGGTTTGGAAGGCAAAGATGTAGAGAAGCACGAGGCCGAGAAGATAGTACGGTATCGCGGAGAGAGTGAGTAGTGGCGGGAGGAGAAACTGGATGAAGCCGGGAGCCTTCGGCCACGTCATGAGTGCACCAAGGAAGCTACCCAGGAGAAATGCCAGGATCGTCGTCGTGCCCAGGAGGCCAATCGTCCATGGGAGTGCCACTCCCATGAGCTCATTGACCTTCTTCGGGTAATTCGTAATCGAGTATCCCAGATCGAGGTGCGACATCTGGACGAGGTAATTGACGTACTGGACCCAGAGCGGCTGATCCAGCCCGAACTCCCGATCGTACTCCTTGACCATATCCTGGAGACCCTGCTGAACGTAACCGCCGATCATTGATTGCTGAATCAGCTTCTGGCGAATTGGGTCCTTGCCAGTCAAACGTGGTGCGAAGAAGTTGATCGTGGCTGCCAGCCACACGACGAGGAAGAAGACGCCAATCCGCTTCAACAGGTAGTCGGCTCGCACGGCTTGCTCCTTACTTCTGCAAACGGTGGTGAAGCCCGAAGACGTCTTCGGGCTTCACCACCGTCTCGGCCTACCTGTCTACTGCGTTGGCTTGAGGTTGTTGAGGATGAGCTGGAAGGTCAAGTGCCAGAAAGCGCCGTTGACGTACATATTCTGCTCGGTCGGCCAGTTCGTCCAGTAGGTCGTATTCATGGGAATTCGGTGATACCACTCGCTGATCTGAATGTCCGGGAGTTGCGGTAGCCAGATCTCCATCGCCCGATGGAAGAGCTCCTTCAGCTTCGCTTTGTTCTCCATCGGAGTGACGTAGACCTCGTCGACGATCTTATCGTAATCCTTGTTGTTCCACCGGCCGAAGTTGACCTGGTGCGAGCCGGGAACTGCCGTCGACTCGCTCTGGTACAGACGCAGTGTATCGTAGGGATCCCGAATACTCCCACCGTGGCCATTCAGGGCAGCGATGAAATTGCCCGCGGCGTACCGATCACTCGCGTCCGGTGGCATCGAGTAGGACGCGTCGACGCCGTGCTTCTTCAGCATCTGCGAGACCACCGGCCCGATGTCCGCGAAGACCGTCCATCCAAAGATGTCGAACTTCAGCTTATTGCCCTTCGCGTCTGCCCAGATTCCATCGCTACCCTTCTTGAAGCCGTTCTTCTCGAGCAGCGCATCACCCTTCTTTGGATCATACGTATTAGTCGGGTACTGCTGCAGGAGATCCTTGACCTGGTCGAAGTACGGCTGAAGAGGCGGATACTGCGGCATGGGCAGCGGCGAAGGAACACTAGCGCCACCGTACGCCACGTCGATGATCTGCTGCCGATCGAGGTAGTAGCTCATGGCCCAGCGTACGTCTGGGTTGCTGTATGGCTCTTTCTCGCAGTTGAAATACAGAGATGTCGGCCACCAGTCCATGTAGCCGTACGGCGACTTGTTCCCGGTGTGGGTGATGATCTTTGGATTCTTGTCCAGAACGGTCTTGATGGTCTCGGGGCGCAGGTCGAGCGAGGCATCGATCTGGTTGGTAATCGCGGCCTGCGCAGCCTGGGTCTCGCCTGCGAATGGGAGGTAGATGATGCGCTGAACCTCGGGCAGGTTAGCCAGGCCTGCCTTCACCGCCCACCAATCGTCCCGACGATCGATGATCTTCTGCTCGGGGGAGGCGAACACCAGCTTCCATGGACCAGTCGTCACTGGCCAGCCATTGGCGAGATCGAAGTGCTTGAATTTTGCCCAATCTTGCTGGGTCTCGAAGATGTGCTTCGGGACGATATAGATCCCGATATCGTACTTGTAGGTCACGCGATCGAAGAACCGCGGTGCCGGTACTTTGAACTGAAGGACAACCGTATTTGGTGTCGTCGCCTTGGCCTCCTGCAGGACCTGTGCGACGTCAGCACCCCAGACCACCTTCGGTCCGAGATCCCGCAGCGTGTTGAAGGTGAACGCGACGTCTTCGGCGGTGAATGGCTTGCCATCGCTCCAGCTAATCCCCGACCGCGTCTTGATCGTGAGCTGCTTGAGGTCCTCACTGTACTCGTAGCTCTCGGCAAGCCAGAGGTACTCCTTATCAGCGAATGCGCTGTAATAGGCGAGCGGCTCGTAGAAAAGGCCCGGTCCATTCTGGTGGCTCGTGCCCGGGTTGTAGGGATTCCAGAGATCCCAGTCGGTATAACGACCCTCGGTACCTGCCCACATCAGCATCAGCGTCCGGTTCCGAGGAACCTGCTTGAGGTTACCGGGGGTTGGAACCGCTGCAGCCTGGGCCGCGGTTGGCTGCGCCGTCGGAACCGGGGCAGCAGCCTGCGGCTGTGGGGTCGCGGTGGGATTGGCTGCCCCAGATGCGGTCGTTGCCTGTCCGGCTGACGCTGCCTGCTGAGTCGGCTGAGCGGCTGGGGCCTGGCCGCATGCCGCCACCAGCGCCGCTCCGCCCAGCATCAGAGCGGATCCCAAGAAACGGCGGCGACTGGTCAGTGGATTGATCTGGGTCTTATCCATGCCGAGGACTCCTTCCCTTCCTTACCATGAACGACTGGGGAAACAATTAGCTCACCATACAGGTGCAGAGGTTCGCTGGCTGCCGACCACACGGCGGATGCGCGCGGCAGCGATCAGTCAATGCTCCTCAGCCAGATCGATCGAGGCAGGGCGACCATACCTGGCTCAGATCAAACGCCGCTACACCTCCTGAGTGATCATCGACCACGCCTCGCGGGCGAGGCGGCCTACTTGTAGCACAGGCGTCCGCTTCTGTCAAGGACCCGACCGCGCTTACGCGCGCGCTCTCGGAGACTTGCAGGCAACTGCTCGGTCGGCACACGCGGCGGCTTACTCGTGCGTCAGCCGCGCCAGCCGTCCGTCAATCACCTCCCGTGCCTCATCGACGAGGCGCCGAACGACCTCACCCGCCGGCAGGATCGACGTGATCAGCCCGGCGTCCTGGCCGAAGAGGAGCGGCGCGCGCTGTGCATCACCCACCGCCCACGCTTCCGCGACGGCCCTGACCACCTCGTGACGGCGCCGACGGAGCTCGAACTCCCGACCACTCCATTCCGCGAGAAACGCGTTGCGCCAGGTCCGCGCGAACGCGCCCGGCCAGATGCTGCCGTTCATCAGATCGGGAATCTCGGTCAACGTCGTGTCGTGGCCATCGCTGGCGACGATCGCCTGCTTGAAGCTGGTGGGGAGCGGGGCCTCGTCGGTGGCGAGAAATCGGGTGCCGAGCAGCGCACCATCGGCACCGAGCGCGAGCACGGCGGCCAGGCCACGCCCATCGGCGATGCCCCCGGCCGCGAGAACCGGTACCGGCGATACCGCGCTGACGACCATTGGCACCAGCGCCAGCGTTCCTATCAGGCCGACGTGCCCACCGCCTTCGCTGCCCTGGGCAACAATCACGTCGGCACCGGCCTCGACCGCGCGCACGGCTTCCGGCACCCCCGAGACCATGTAGGTCACCTTTGCGCCGACGTCGTGGACGCGCTGGACATACGGCTTGAGATCCTGGTCGGACCAGGCCCAGGCATAGGCAACGACCGGAGGCTTCCGAGTCAGCGCCGCCTGGATCCCGGCGTCGTTGGCCAGGAAGAGAAGGAAGTTGACGCCAAACGGCGCGGACGTTCGGGTGCGGATCTCGTCGATCAGACTGGGAATAGCCTCCGGATGCCGGCCGCTCAGCCCAAGGGTACCCAGGCCTCCAGCGTTGGAAACCGCGGCGACGAGATCCGGCGACGTGGCGCCCCCCATACCTCCCAGGACGACCGGGTGGACAATGCCGAGGAGATCGCAGATGGGAGTATGAAGCGGGCCACGGACTGGGCCCGAATGCTGCGCATCCATCAATCCTCCCGAGAGACGCTTGCTGGCGTCGTGGCCGCTATCGGGCCGACCCAGGAGCCGCCGAACTGCGGACACTATCTTACACCGGGAATCGGTCCGGAGGAAGGGATCGACGGACACTGAGGTCGACGGGCCACGGCACGGCACCGCCAGGCGCGAGGCGCAGCCCGTCGAGCCAGAGCGTCCGGCTCTGCAGCCGGTGCACCTTTCCTAGCCTGCGGCGTGCAGCCGTCGACGTGCGAAGGCATCGCCGAACGACCTGCCATGCCTTGCCTCCTTTCGATCATCACTCATACCTCCTTAACCTCCCGCGCTTGAGAGCGGTGCTATAATTGGTTTCCTACTTACCGATCACCCGTGACGCGTGACGTGCAGCGGGCGATCCGGGCCGTCGATGCGTCGAGCTGAAACAGACCGGAGCCAGATAGTGGATGGTAGCCCGGTAGCGTCGACGGACGTCAGGCAGAGGAAAGAGGACAGCCGGGAGGGTGGCAGTGCACGTATCGTGTGTTCAGGAGAATCTTGCGAAGGGCCTTGGAATCGTCGGGCGGGCCGTCGCGACGCGAAGCACGTTGCCCGTCCTGAGTCACATTCTCCTCGAGACGGATCAGTCGCGGCTGAAGCTCGCCGCGACCAATCTCGAGATTGGTATCACCTGCTGGGTCGGGGCCATGATCGAGCAGGAAGGCAGCATCACCGTCCCCGGACGGATCTTCAGTGAGCTCATCTCTTCATTCGCCGCGGATAAGGTCGTGGCCCTTCAGACCAAGGGAGCAAGCCTGCACGTGACCTGCGCGGGATACGAGGGCAATCTACGGGGAATCTCGGCCGAGGAGTTCCCGGTCATTCCCCAGGTAACGAACCAGGCGAGCTGCAGCGTCGGGCCACGCGAGCTGCAGGAGGCGCTCGGACAGGTCGCCTTCGCCGCCGCAACCGACGATACGCGTCCGGTGCTGGCGGGCGTTCTCTTCTCCTTCCGTGGGAGCACCCTCACCCTCACCGCTGCCGACAGCTTCCGCCTGGCGGTTCGGCAGGTCGAGGTTGTCAAGCCACTCGGTCAGGATATCGACATCATCGTCCCGCTGCGAACCGTCCAGGAGGTCAGCCGGATCCTGGGCGACCAGGACGAGCCGATCGAGATCACAGTGACTCCGAACCGGAGCCAGGTGCTGTTCCACCTCAACAGCGTCGACCTTGTCTCGCGCCTGATCGAGGGTACGTTCCCGAATGTCCAGCAGGTCATCCCGACGCGGTCGGCGACGAGGGTCATCCTCAACACCAAGGATTTTCAGAATGCCAATAAGATCGCCTCTTTGATCGCCCGCGATGCCAACAACATCGTTCGGCTGACGATCAACGGGAGCGACGGCGCCAGTCGGGACGGCAAGAGCAACGCCCCCGGTACGGTGATCGTCGGCGCGGTTGCCGACGTTGGCGATGCCAAGGGCACGATCGAGGCAGTCGTCGAGGGAGAGAATCCACAGCTCACGATTGCCTTCAACGGCAAGTACCTCAGCGACGTGCTCGGCGTGATCGATACCGCGCAGGTGAGCCTGGAGCTGAATAGCCCCTCGAGCCCCGGCGTCGTCCGCCCGGTCGGCGCAAGTAACTACACCCACGTGATCATGCCGATGCACCTGAGCCGGTCGGGCTAGTGCCTACGCCAGAGAGATGTCTGGGAACAGCTTCCAAACCCTGACCACCCCTGGTCCTGCGCTTGGTGGGTATGAGAAAGTCCTTGATGGTTTTGGGGGAGACCCAGCCCGCCGGCTGGGCCCTTCCAACCGGTTGGCGAGCGTTCAGTAAGCTACCTAGCCTAGCCGGTGTGCTAGACTAGCAGCGAGTCACGCACACGGTTCAGCTTCTCGGCTTGGAGGTCCTGCGTCGGCATGTCCCGCTTACGGCGACGTCGGTATGCCCCTTCCTCTCCCCGGTCACGGCGCGGCCCGGTGCTTGGCGCGGCCGTGCTCGGTCTGGCGCTCAGTGCGATTGCCCTGGCGACCGTCGTCGTCCTGACCTCGGCCAGCGGGATAGCGCGGACTTTCCTCTCCCAGGTGCCACCGCGCCTGGAGAGTGTCTTTCTGACAACACCGACGGCTGTCCCGCCGGATAACGTGGTCGGCGCCGACGTCCGGTCGGTGGTCGACACCACGCCCGAATCCGCTCAGACGCCGCTTCCGGTTCCGACCACCACCGGGACCGATGCGCGGTTCGCCGTCTTGCTCATGGGCTACGGCGGTGGCAATCACGACGGGGCCTACCTGACCGACTCGATGATGGTCGTCGTCGTCGATCCAGCCCGAAAGTCCCTGACGCTGCTTTCATTGCCCCGTGACTCCTGGGTTCCGATGTCGTTCGATGGGAAGACCATCGTCTACAACAAAGTCAACGCCGCCTACGCGTTCGCCGAGGATCCGAGCGCGTATCCGGATCGTCTCGATCGGTATCGAGGCAGGCACGGTCCGGGAACGTTTGCCGCCGATACCGTCTCGCGCCTCCTGGGAATCCCGATCCAGTACTATCTCTCGCTGGACTTCCAGGGCTTCCGCGATATGATCAACGCCGTCGGAGGCATCGACGTCGACGTCCCGGACAGCTTCGCCGCGCGCTACCCGGCGAACGACGATCCGTCGATCAACGCCGGCTGGACCATCGTGCGCTTTTCCAGCGGCCTCCAGCATATGGACGGCGAGCGGGCGATCGAGTACGCACGTGCGCGCGAAACGATCGACAACGTGAGCGAAGGCAGTGACTTTGCCCGTTCGCGGCGACAACGTCTGATCATGCAGGCCTTCAAGACGCGCCTGCTCGAACCGGGCGGCCTGATTCACCTCCCGCAGCTCCTGACAATCGCGGCGACTCACGTCGATACCAACTACCAGATCCCCGACGCGACAAAGCTTGCACAGCTTGTTCTGGGCTGGAAGGACGTCACGATCTACCAGACCGCGCTGACCACGGGCAACTACCTCGAAGATGCAACCGGCCCGGACGGGGCCTACGTCGTCGTTCCGAGCTCCCCGGATCATTCCTGGGCCCAGGTGCGGGCGTTTGCTCGTCTCCTGTGGGAGGATCCGGCCACGGGGGTCGCGATGGCCAGCACGCCGATCGTCGTCGAAAACGACAGTGACGTGGCGGGCCTGGCAACCCGGGTGAGCGCAGTACTCGCCCGTCTCGGCTACAACGTCGGGACGCCAATCTCTGGCTCGGCGCTCGGACGGTCCCAGATCGAGGACCGAACGGGCGGGAAAGCCACGGTGCTGATTCAGCATCTCACCAGGGACCTTGGTCTGGGCGATCTGGAGGTTTCCGACCCGGCAGCCAGCCAGGCCGATGGCGAGGTCGTCCTTCGGCTGGGTGCCGACGCGGCAAAGCTGACCCTGGCGGTACCGCGCGATCCGTCCGCGCCGTACAGTACCGTCGGAATCGAGAAGTTCGGCATCTGGCCGTACGTTCCGCCAACACCCACGCCGCTTCCGGTGGCACGCCCAACGCCCGTCCCCTCGAGCACCGCGACGGATCGTGATTCGAATCGGCCCGGGACCGTGCCGAAAGATCGTATCATCGTCGTGCCCAGTCTGATCGGGCTTCCCGAGGCACAGGCCCAGCACCTTATCACCGAGCTGGGTCTGATGACCAGCTACGTGAATTATCAGACTATCGACGACGTGCCGAATCGGCGCTACTTCCTGTCCATCCCCCCTGGCGCGGTCCTGAGTCAGTCACCACGTCCTGGGACGAAGGTACCCGTGGGGACGAAGGTGCTGCTCGCCGTTCGCAAACAGTAAGGGCGCTATCCACTGTCGCCATCGGAGACCAATCGGGCCGCCAGGGTGCCGAGCAGGTCTCTTCGACTCTGGTAGAATTGACCCGTATCACGCACCGCGCGCACGGGCGTCGTGTGCGCTAGTTCGGATGTGCAGAATCGCCCCACCTCCCGGTCAACAGATCGAGCAGCACCGCATCCAGGTCGGGC
The DNA here is from genome assembly GCA_902810745.1 of Chloroflexota bacterium. Lineage (GTDB taxonomy): Bacteria > Chloroflexota > UBA6077 > FW602-bin22 > CADDYW01 > CADDYW01. Next base: position 32,165 of record CADDYW010000041.1, read on the forward strand.
GGAGCTCGGTGTTCTACGAGGTCGCCGGCACGGGAAAGCCCGTCGTTCTGATTCACGGCCTCGCCGGATCCACCCGGTGGTGGGCGCCGACCGTCCCCGATCTCGCCCGCGTACTCCGCGTCTACGCCGTCGATCTGGCCCACTTCGGCGCCACGAAGAGCGACCACCCGTTCGCGCTAGATCGCGCCGCGGAGTTCCTGATTCGCTGGATGAACTGCATCGGCCTCGCACGTGCCAGTATCGTCGGCTATTCGATGGGTGGCTTCATCGCAGCGGATCTGGCGGCGACCTACCCCGATCGGATCGATCGGCTGGTCCTGGTCGACGCGACGCTGTTTCCGCGCGGCTACGGGATCCTGCGGGCCAGCGTGGGTCTGCTGCGGACGGTGGCGGGGCTACCGCCGCGGCTCCTGCTCACGCTCCTCGCGGGCATCTGCCACGCCGGGCCGCTGACCGTCCTGGGAGCCGCTCTGGACTTGCTGACCACGGACATTCGTGGCGAGCTCGGCCAGATTCGCGCGCCGACGCTCGTCATCTGGGGCGACGACGACGCGATCCTGCCAGTCGCGGAGGGCAGGCGCGTGAGCCGTCTCATTCCCGGGTCGGAGATCGTCGTCCTGCACGGCGCGGACCACAATCCGATGTGGAGGCGTACCGCCGACTTCAATCGGATCGTCGCGGCCTTCCTGACTTCCCCGTCTCAGGACGTCACCGCTTCAGCATGAAATAGTTGAGATCCACCAAGACATTGAAGCCGCCGAGGATCGGACGAACGTTGGGGAATCCGGCGTCGAGCAGGTCACGCGCCACCCGGGCGCTGGACGCCTCGCCCGGTCAGGTGCAGGCGGTGAAGATCGGCAATCCGCGCGGCACCTCGGCGAGGTGTGCCGCGGTCGTGCCGGGCTGGATCCGAATCGCCTGCTTGAGGTCGAGGTGGCTGGACTGGTAGGCGGGGCCGCTGCGCGCGTCGATCAGGACGAAGGGTCCACCCGCCTTCACCGCCTCCTCGAACTCG
>CADDYW010000042.1 GCA_902810745.1 Chloroflexota bacterium
GGCTGGATCGCTGTCCGGATCATGGTCTCGACGGGATGGGCCGCTATATTGGCTGGGGCATCCTGACCCACAACCTGGTCAAGATCGCCCAAGCGCAGGTCGCTCGGTAGGGTCGAAAGGAGGCGGACAAGCGTCGCGGCCAACGTCCTGGACAATCGAGAGTGTCATATCTTGTGTTACGAATTTCGCACCAAAAACTAAAACTAGGGGATGCCAATCGTCTTCTAGTGGACGATGGCAGCGGCGAGGAGATCCGCGGCGAGAGGCTTGAGGCGGGCATGCATGGCCAGACCGATCGTGTCGGTGATGGCGTGCTCCTCACAGAACCGGTAGATCTGGGGGAAGGCACAGCCGCTGTCGGTGTGCAGCTCGATCGCGCGAGCGGGCCAGTGCGTCCGCACGAGGCGGATCAGCCGGCGCTGGACGATTATGACGACGCCGCTCGCGTGGACCGTGCCCGGACGCAGGATCGCGGTGATCAGGTGTCCCGTGTTGCCGTCGAAGACCAGCAGGGGATGGTCCATATGCTGGCGGTAGTAGCCGTGATCGGTCGAGCCTTCCCGCTCGCCGTGGGTCGGGTCGTCGGTACTGGCGCAGTCGAGGAGGATCCGCGTCGGGGGGGCCGTGGTGCTCGCGCTAGCGCAGGTGCAGGGCGACTAATGCCAAGGCGAGGCGCTCGCAGGCGCGCCGAGCGACGCAGTTGCCCAGGAGTGAGAGCGCTAGCTAGCAGAACCGTAGCCGAAGATCGGCAGCTGACCCCAAGCGAGCTTGAAGAGGGAATCGGAACGCAAGGTGTCGGTATCATCCGGATCCTGGTTACCACCGGCCAGCTGGACGATGCGCTGGCGGACGAGGGACTCCAGACGGTGACGGGAGGGCGACGGACCCGTGCCTCAGTCGGCGAGAGAACGGGCGAAGGTGGCGCAGACGCCGAGATCATCCTCGACCTCGGCGAGCCAGGGTGGACTGCCATCCGAGGTCAGGCATCCCCCGCCGAAAGGTGCTTGCAGCGAAACAGTGGTGCGGGTGGCGAACACATCGGGCGATGTGGGAGCGTTGGACAGGATTGAGGCCCCCGTGTTGGGTCTGATCGGGACAACTCGATCATAAGCGCAGAAACCTTCTTCTCTCAACCCCTTCCTGAGAAATCCGGGTTAGGACGGCCCGTGCTTACCCCGTCCCGGCGCCAGCCCGGGGCTGACGTCGCACGGAGCTTTCGCGCAAGTAACTAGAGCGTGGTTCGGTAGCCACCGTGCTGATCTTGCCTCCACGTCTGCGATGGCGAAAAAGGTTTCCCGGGAGAAGAGGAGAAATAGGGGAGAATAGACGTAGAGCCTCGGGTCGCGTCCTGGAACAGCGCCTCCCCAAACAATTGACATTCTCCTGGCCCGCCGCTATGATTCGAGGGTCGGAGGCGCCTGGGCTCCGGGTTCCTCCCAACCGAATATCGTGGGTGAAGTGACAGGGGAAGTCCGGTGAGAGGCCGGCGCTGTCCCGCAACGGTATGTGGTAGCTCAGCCACAAGCCCGATTACCTGCCTTCACCGTTAGCCGTGGACCTTCGAGAGAAAGGGCGTAGGCTGAGCGGATGATCCGTTCTCCCTCTTGTCGTTCTCCCAGGGCAAGAGGGCTTTTTGTTTCGCCTTCCTCGGGTTCATGGCTCGCGTACCAGATCACCCGAGGAGGTGTTTCGTGCGCTCTCTCGTCCTTCAGTGGATCCTGCTGATCAGCCTGCTCGTCGCCTGCGCCAGTCCCACCGCGTCGCCGCTGACCCCGACCTCCGCTCCGCAGCCGAGCGCCGTGCCCAGTGCGACGGCTCCGCCCGCGACCGCTGCCGCGCCGACCGTGGCGCCAACCGCGACACCGTCGATCGCCCCGGCCTCTCCGACGCCCGCGCCCGCCTCCCCGACGGCATCGCCAGCCAGTCAACCGACCATGGCTGCAGCCTTCCCGGTTACCGTTACCGACGACGCGGGCCGCACGGTCACCTTCGATCACCCGCCCGAGCGGATCATCTCGCTCTCGCCTGGCCACACCGAAACCCTCTACGCGCTTGGTGTCGGCGATCGGGTCGTCCTCACCGACACGTACTCGGACTACCCGCCAGAGAACAAGCCCAAGGCGAAGCTGAATACGTTCCCCAAGCCGAACGTGGAAGAGATCGTCTCGCTCAAGCCAGATCTCGTCGTCGTCCTCGTCGAGGGAAGCGAGTTCATCCAGCAGATGGATGCCCGACACATCAAGGTACTCAAGATCTTCCCGAAGACGTTCGACGATACGCTCCGGGACATCGAGCTGCTGGGGAAGGTAACCGGTACCGAGACACGCGCCCAGCAGATCACGGCGAACATGCGGGAACGCGCCGCCTCGGTCATCGCCAGGACGAAAAACGCGCCGAGGCCCCGCGTGCTGTACGAGCTTGACGCGTCCGATCCGACGAAGCCATTCGTCGCCGGCGCAGGTGGCTATTTCGGCGACCTCGTCCCGCTGGCTGGGGGCAAAAACGTGTTCGACGACGTCAAGCAACCCTCTGCGCAGGTGAGTAGTGAGCAGATCATCGCGCGGGATCCGGAGATCATTCTGCTTGCGGACGCCAATGTCCCGTACAACCCGCAGACGCCCGCGATGGTCAGGGCACGCCAGGGATGGAGTCAGATCACCGCGGTGCGCGAGGGGAAGATCTTCCCGGTCAATGGAGATGTCTTGACTCGCCCAGGCCCCCGTCTGATCGACGGTCTCGAGGAGATGGCGAAACTGATCCATCCGGAGCTGTTCAAATGAAATGGGCAGGGAAGGAGAGCGCAGCCAGTGCCCCGGAGACAGGGGGCTGGCGTCACGAGCCAGCGTCGGCCATCGAAAAGACGAGACGCATCGGCGGTAGCGGACCCGTCGCGTCGGCCTCGGCGGTTTTCCAGGGACGTCGGAGACGGGCAGCCGATACACCCGGCAGTGGCTTTATCTCGTCCCCTGGAGCCGCGATGGAGAAGGGGCCGGAGGCCGACGCCACGCTTCGCCGCCCACCGCCCGGTCTGGTTCTCGGGCTCCTGGTAGGACTACTTGCCGCCGCCATGCTCCTCGGCGCCACATTCGGGTCCGTCGCGATCAGCCCAATTGCCCTCGCCGAGATGACGCTGAATCACCTGCACGTGTCGCACTTTGGGGTGACCTGGCGCCCGCAGGATGAGGTTATCCTCTTCGATCTCCGTCTGCCGCGGGTCGTGGGCGCCGCGCTCGTCGGCCTGGCCCTCGCCACGGCTGGCACGCTTTTCCAGGGTCTGCTCCGAAACCCGCTCGCCGACCCGTATATCATCGGGACCTCCGGCGGCGCATCGCTTGGCGCGGTGGTTGGTATCCTGATCTCGACCCCACTGAATGTGCTGGGCTTCGGCATCGTGCCGCTCGCCGCGTTCGCCGGGGCGCTCGGCGCGACGGCGCTGGTCTATCAGCTCGCTCGCGTCGGCGGACGAACGCCGGTCGTCACCCTCCTCCTGGCAGGATTCGCCGTTAGCGCCATCCTCGACTACGCCGTGTCGTTTCTGCTGATTCTGAACGATCGGCTGCAGCTGAATCTACCTCGCGTCTACTCCTGGCTGCTGGGCGGCGTGACCGTGAACGAGTGGTCGCAGCTCGCCGTCGTCGGTCCCGCCATCCTCGTGGCCGCGGTCGCCGCGAATTCCCTCGGACGCAGTCTGAACGCGTTCAGCCTGGGCGAGGACGCGGCAGACCGGCTCGGCATCGCGGTCGAACGCGATAAGCTGCTGATCGTCGTGGTCGGATCGCTCCTGACCGGGCTCGCCGTGACGATCAGTGGCTTGATCGCCTTCGCGGGTCTCGTCGTTCCACACGTGATGCGCCTGCTCACCGGCCCGGATCATCGGCTGCTGCTGCCAGCGGCAGCGCTGGCTGGCGCATCGTTTCTGATCGTCGCCGACCTTCTCGCGCGCACGATCCTCTCGCCGTCAGAGCTCCCGGTCGGGATCCTGACAGCGTTCCTCGGCGGACCGTACTTTCTCTACCTGTTGCGCAAGAGCCGACGGGAGTACCGCTTATGAGCGCAAATCTTCGTTTCATCGACGTCGCGTTTCACTACGGGTCGGTCCCCGTCCTTGACCAGGTCTCGCTCGACGTGCCGACGGGGAGCTTCGTGGCGCTGATCGGCGCGAACGGTGCGGGCAAGACGACCCTGCTCAATCTTGCCTGCGGGACACTTCGGCCGAGCCTCGGGCACGTGGAGCTTGACGGAGCCAATCTCGCGACGCTACCGGCGACCCAGCGTGCTCGCCGCGTCGCTCTCGTTCCCCAGTCGCTCCCGATTCCCTTCGCCTTCACCGTACGCGAGCTCGTCAGTCTGGGGCGCACCCCGTACCTGCATCCGCTGCGCGGTGAGCGGCCCGACGACCGCCTGGCGATCGAGCGCGCTCTGGAGATCACGGACACAGCGCGCTTCGCCCACCGGAACGTGCTCGAGCTCTCTGGCGGAGAACGTCAGCGGGTAATCCTCGCGCTTGCCCTGGCACAGGAGCCGGATCTGCTCCTGCTCGACGAGCCGACCGCGAACCTCGACATCGCGCACCAGCTTGCGATTCTCGAGCTGATTCGCGAGCTGAACCGCGTCGCGCATCTTACCGTCCTGGCAGCGATCCACGACCTGAACCTCGCCGCGCTCTTCTTCGAGCGCATCGTCACGCTCGATCGTGGTCGCATCATCGCCGATGGCCCACCACGAGCGGTCCTGACGCCCGAGATCATCGGCTCGGTCTACGGCAGTGCAGTCCAGGTGATCGATCATCCGAGCGAACCGGTGCCGCTGATCGCTCTGCTGCGACCGACGGAACACGGGACGCGGGCTACCGCTCCCGGCAGCGACCACAACCACGATTGGCCGCGACACGGCGGGACGTCGACGTAGCTCTCGACCGCGATCAAGCTGAAGAACAATCGGCGGTCTGGCCACGCAGGCGGCCAATACCTCCGGGAGCACCGATTCCGGTCCGCGTTGCCGTGGGCCCCACGCTTCCACGCCTGGCGGAAGAGCAGGTTGGGCGGGACGTCCTATCGGTTGAACCGGTCGATCGTCGCGCGGAACTCTCGTGCGCCTTTGACGACCCAGTTCGTCCAGCCAGTCAGGAAGAAGCGCGCGCCAAGCTCGCGATAATGGTCGACGTTCTCGTCGGTGACTAGCGCACCGGCCGTCCGACCCGCCGCGTCGATGCGCGTGATCGCGTCGTCGATCACCGCCCGGACCTCGGGATGATTCGGCTGGCCAGTGTAGCCCATGGTCTGGGCAAGGTCGGAGGGCGCGACGAAGAAAACGTCGATGTGGTCGACGGTGAGGATGTCTGCGAGGTTCCGAATCGCCTCCATCTCCTCGATCAGCACGACGACTAACGTCTCATCGTTTGCCTTCTGGAAGTAATCGGCGACGCCATACGATCGCCGGCTCCCGTACATTCCACGAAGACCGATGGGTCCGAACTTCGCCGCTTCGACGACCTTGAGTGCCTCGGCTTTGGTCGAGACGTGGGGAACGACGATGCCGCTCGCGCCGCGGTCGAGCGTGCGCGTAATCAGCCATGGCTCGTTCGCGTTGACCCGAACGATCGAGGCCATGTTCCAGAGGTCGCATGCCCGCGACATGTCGCCGATCTGCTCCCAGCTCACCGGCCCGTGCTCGCACTCGATCCAGATGCCGTCAAAGCCGAACTGGCCAAGAAAATCGATCATATCGGTGTTGTGGTGACCACTGAGGACGCAGACGGTCTTGCCTTCGCGCAGACGACGCTTGATCTGAATGTCCGGCATCGCGGGGTATCTCCTTGTTCGTCAATCGGTTGAGGTCGCGGCCATTCTACTGAGAAATCCCCAAAACGCAAGGGCACCCTGACCGACTCGAGACCGCGAGAGACGACAGGTGCGGGCCGGTCCCTGTACTTTCTCGTTATAATCAGCAGGTCGCCACCAAGCATCGAACACGACCGTGTGATGGGAGGAAAAGCGATGATGGATCCGAGCGTCTCCGGACCAGGTAGCGTGAGCAACCCGTCCTTCTGGGAGGAGCGCTACCGGGCTGGCCAGACTGGTTGGGATATCGGCCGCCCGGCCCCGCCTTTCGAGAGCCTGCTGGTGTCCCCGGATTGCCCGCCCCCTGGCCGACTCGCGGTCCTCGGGTGCGGACGTGGTCACGACGCGCTGCTCTTTGCGCGCCACGGATTTACCGTGACGGGTTTCGACTTTGCTCCATCAGCCGTTCAGGAAGCGCAAACGGCCGCTGCTCGGAGTGGTCTCGCCGTCGAGTTCGTCCGGGCCGATCTTTTCACGTTACCGAGCAGCTACAGCGAATTCTTCGATTACGTTGTCGAGCACACCTGTTTCTGCGCAATCGATCCGTCCCGTCGAGGCGAGTACGTCGACGTCGTTCGCCACCTGCTTCGTCCCGGCGGCGAGATGATCGCGCTGTTCTTCGCGCACGGCCAACCCGGTGGTCCGCCGTTTACCACCAACGTCGAAGAAATTCGGCACCTGTTCGGCGACGCATTCGCGATCGAGCAGCTCGAGCCAGCCCGCGACTCGATCGAATCGCGCCGTGGCAAAGAGGTCCTGGGCCGTCTCCGGCGGCGATGACCGCGATCCGATCGGCTGCCTCCTGGCTCGTTTCGGCGCGGTACGCCACTTGCGGCGATGACCTCCAACCATCAATCCAGTGGAGGAGGAAACCGTGGCGCAACAGCACCCGATGATCGGTGGTAAGCTCGAGCCGATGGACAACGTCACGTACGACCTCGTGACCGAGCTCTCGAGCTGCGGCCAGGCGGTCGACGCGCTCGATACCTACATCGAAGACGCTCAGAAGGCGAACAACCCTGACGTGACCAGGCTCTTCGAGCAGATCCGCGACGACGAGATTCGCCACTGCGATATGCTTCGGAGTCTCATCTCCAAGCAGGTGAAGGAAGGCAAGTTCTAGCGTGATCCGCGACGGTCACGCTGGATCCTGCCGCCCCGTAACGATCGAAGGAGTGCCCGGCCGGATCTAACCGGTCAGAGCACTCCTCTCCTGCCAGGCATGCCTCTTGCCACGCTCCGGTCTGCCCCCTCATCGGGCGAGATCGCGTTCGGGAGCTACTGGCAATGCCACGACTCGACCGGCTCTTTCAGCCGATCACCATTGGCGCGATGCACCTGCCCAACCGCCTGGTCATGGCGCCAATGGTCACGAATTACGCCAGCGAAGACGGCCAGGTCACGCCGCGACTGATAGATTATCTCAGCGCTCGGGCAGCCGGTGGCGTCGGGTTGGTTGTCGTCGAAGCCTCTTACGTCCGCTCCGACGGACGAGGCTTCGTCAACCAGCTTGGCATCCACCGCGACGATCTCGTGCCCGGCCTCCACCAGCTGGTCGACACGATTCACGCCAACGGTGCCAAGGCGGCGATCCAGCTCTTTCACGCCGGACGCCAGACGACGTCGGCGATCACCGGTATCCAGCCGATTGCTCCATCGCCGACACCGGACCCGGCCACCGGCCAGCTTCCCCGCGAGATGACGCTCGCCGACATCGAGCAGATCCAGCTCGATTTCGCGGATGCGGCTCGCCGTGCGCGCGCGGCCGGGTTCGATGCGGTCGAGATACACGGGGCGCACGGCTATCTCATTGCACAGTTCTTCTCGCCGTTCTCCAATCACCGGACCGACGAATACGGCGCCGGCATCCACGGCCGTGCTCGGTTTGGGCTGGAGATCGTGCGGCGTGTACGTGACGTCGTTGGCCCCGACTATCCGATCCACTTTCGGATCAGCGGCGAAGAATGTGTACCGGGCGGATTGAGTATCGATCAAACCCGAATTATCGCCTCGCTGCTGGAAGAGGCCGGAGTCAACGCTCTCCACGTCTCCGTTGGCAACTACGCGACACCGGGACGTCTGATCACGGCGCCGATGGACATCGACCGCGGATTTCTCGTGCCACTGGCGCGCAAGATCAAGGATGTCGTCTCTGTACCGGTCATCGCCGTCGGTCGCCTGGAGAATCCTCTCCTCGCCGAGCAGGTCCTGGCAATGGGAGCCGCCGATCTGATTGCTATCGGACGTGGCCTCCTGACCGACCCCGAGATCCCCAATAAGGCCAGACGCGGCGACCTGGACGCAATCTTCCCGTGTATCGCCTGCAATCAGGCCTGTATTGCCTACCTGATGGAACAACGGCCGATTAGCTGCCTGCTCAACCCCGGGTGCGGAAACGAGCGTGAATTCGCGCTCATGAAATCTGCCCGCCCGAAACGGGTCGTCGTCGTTGGCGGTGGGCCGGGGGGACTGGAAGCGGCGCGCATCCTCGCCGAGCGGGGACACACCGTTCAGCTCATCGAGGAGCACACGCGGCTCGGCGGAGAATTTGCGACCGCGACAGTCCCGCCGAAGAAAGAAGAGATCGCCGCCGCGCTCGGGTGGATGATCAGCGAGGTCCGCCGTCTGGGAGTACAGGTATTGCTCGGGACCGTCGCAACGCCGGAGATAGTCCAGCAGAGCCATCCCGACGCCGTCATTGTCGCGACGGGAGCACGACCCGTGCGCCCACCGGTGACCGGACTCGATCGGCCCGAGGTCGTCTTCGCACGTGACGTCCTGCTCGGGCGCAGCGCCGTCGGAGGTCGCGTGCTGGTCGTTGGCGCCGGCGCGGTCGGGCTGGAGACGGCCGAGTTCCTTGTCGCTCAGCAAAAGAAGGTGACGGCGATCGAGATGACCGAGACTTTCGGCACTGGTCTCGAGGAGGGTCACCGCTACTGGGTGATGGAAACTCTCCGGGCCGGCGGAGCCGTTCTGCTCAACCGAACGACGCTCGAGGCCTTCGAAGCTAATGGCACGGTACACGTCTACCGTGAAGGGCGAGGAGAAATTCTCGGTCCTTTCGACAACGTCGTGCTGGCTGCTGGCTATCGCCCTAACGATACGCTCTATCAGCAGCTTCGCGCCTGCATCCCCGAAGTGTATCTCATCGGCGACGCGGTCAAGCCGCGCAGCGCCACCGAGGCCATCCGCGAGGCTGTCCGTACCGCGCGCAAGATCTGATGTCTTCCGGCCGGGAGGTCATCGTGTATTCTCAGCATTCGACGTTCTACCCGATGCTTGGCAAAGAGCGAGATCTCCTCGCCCACCTGGAGCAGTGGGCGAAGGAGCTTCAGGCTCAAGGAATCGTGATCTCGATCCTGCATCAGCTTTTCAATCCGGCAGGGCCATCGTTCGTGAGCGTCATTCATTACCAGGATCTCGGCGAGTTCGAGAGTCGGCGTCGCCAGTGGCAGGCAGATCCGCGATTTCAGGCGCAGCTTGCCACGGCCGTGGCTCTGAGCCGAACCGCGCCGACGACTCAGCTGTTTGAGGTACCGGTTCCTTTCCCCGGCTGAGAGCGCGATTCGGCTTCGCCCGCGAGCATCTGGACCGGGCGCTCGCGGAGCCATTCCAGCCGCACCTGCGGCCTCATCGGCCTGGTTCGGAGATTGCACCTTGGGCCGGGCGGTGGGGTACGGCCAGGGGAGTAGAGCGCAATGTCAGCGGTCCCGACTGATGCCGAGATTCGCACCGAGGTACTCGACGATATTCGCCATGACTCGCGGCTGGACGGCGCCGCGATCGCCATCGACGTCGCCGACGGTACCGTTCGGCTATCCGGCTCCGTCCCGACCTATTTCCAGAAAACTACCGCGGAGCACGACGCCCTGCGCATCAAGGGAGTGCGCGCAGTCGTCAACGAGCTCACCATCAGCCTGAGCACACCCTCGCCCGATCTGGAGATCGCCCGACGCGTTCGGGCCAACCTGGCACGCGATCGGCGCATCGCAAATCCTGCGCTGATCGACGTATCGGCCGACAAGGGCGTCGTCACCCTCAACGGCACGGTTCGAAGCTGTGCCGAGCGGCTGGTTGCATTTGATGATACCCGCGTGGTCAGCGGGGTTGTGGAGGTCGTGAACAATCTCGCGCTCACGCCATCACAGGTGCGGAGTGACGAAGAGATCGCGACCGACGTTCGCGCGGCTTTGACTGCCGATCCATCTGTCGACGCATCGAAGATCGACGTTGACGTGACCGGCGGTACCGTCCTCCTGCGTGGCACCGTCTCGACGAGCTACGAGGCCCAGCGCGCGGTCCACGATGCCTGGTGCGCCGGTGGCGTCCGAAATGTCGTCGACGAGCTCGTGATTGCGCTGTAAAGCCAAGCCGGGCAAGAAATCCGCGGAGCGCGTTCACGAGACCGCCGCAGGTCGGACAGAACGGCCCCCGTAAACGCGACCCAACCAGAACTCGTCAGAGTGGGAGCACCAACGTGGCACGAAGGCTCAGAGATGAGACGGCGGCGCCATCGTACCGCCTGAAGGAGCCGCTGAACCCGAGTGTTCGCGGCACCGGCAAGCAGTCAGAGCGTGACCGGAAGGGGATAACCTATAGCTCGCTCCACCGCGGAGAGGGCACTGGCCACCCACCAGGCCATGGCCGGGGTGGCAAGACGAGCCGCGGCTGAGCCTGCTCCGGCGGACACGGCAAGGGGGAGGTCGATCTCGACCTCCCCCTCTTCGCGTTACCATCACACCGAAGAGCGATCGCGAGCGGGCACCGCGGCTGGTGAAACGATTCGGCCATTAGGACGGGTTCGCTCCGCGGGTTGCCCCGTGTCCACGTCCCGCCTATCAAGCAGGTAGTCTCCCTGCGGCCTTCAATGCCGCCGACGAGTCTCGCTACTCCGTCACCACGGCCGCCCGGACGGGCCGGGTACGCCGGATAACGTTTCGATCACCCGTGGCTGGCATCAGACACCTGGTCTTGGGACGGGTTTCGCGCTTAGATGCTTTCAGCGCTTCTCCCTTCCGGACGTAGCTACCCAGCGGTGCCCCTGGCGGGACAGCTGGCACGCCAGCGGTCCGTCCATCCCGGTCCTTCCGTACTAGGGACAGCCTCCCTCAAGTGTCTCACGCCCGCGACGGATAAAGATCGACCTGACTCACGTCGGTCTACGCCCAGCTCACGTGCCGCTTTGATGGGCGAACAGCCCAACCCTTGGGACCTGCTTCAGCCCCAGGATGCGACGAGCCGGCATCGAGGCACTAATCCCCGCCGTCGATGGGATCTTTCGGGCGGGATTAGCCCTTTATCCCCGGGGAACTTTTATCCGTTGATCCCACGGCCCTCCCACCCGGAACCGTGGCGTCACTAGGCCCGACTTTCGTCTCTGCTCGGCCTGTTTGCCTGTCAGTCAGGCTCCCGTCCTACCCTTGCGCTCCACGCACGATTTCCATCCGTGCTGAGGGAACCTTTGGACTCCTCCGTTGCTACTTTAGGAGGACACTGACCCAGTCAAACTGTCCACCTGGCATGGTCCCCGACCCCGTACTTCTAGGGTCGGGTTAGGGCCGGGTCCCCCGGGCTGGGTTGTCTGGCGGCTCCCTCCTGGCCTCTCTCGCCAGGAGTTCCCAGCCTCCTACCGAATGCTTCGCCCGGGGCCCATCAGAAGTGCTGTGTACTGGGTGCTGAGTGCTGAGGTGTCGGCAGAAGTCGACGCGGTTACTCAGCACTCGTTACTCAGCACTCAGCACTGACGCCCAGTACCAGGCTGCAGTAAAGCTCCACAGGGTCTTGGTGTCCGGTCGCGGGTCGTACGTTTGTGCACGCACCCATCAGTTTCGCCGAGTCCCTCGCCGAGACAGTGCCCGGGTCGTCACGCCATTCGAGCAAGGCGGTATTTAGCCGCCAAGGAGCTTCGCTACATTCTGGCCGTCACCACTACGGCCGCCGCTAGCCGGGGTTTCGGTTTGGCGCCGGTCAGGTCCCGCACGTCTCCCCTTAGGTCCCGGTGCTGGGCAGGCCTCGGTCCCTATACGTCGGCTTGCGCCTTCTGCAGGGGCCGGTGTTTTTTGTAAACAGCCGCCCGGGCCTCTTCTCTGCGGCCTCCATAGCCAGATGGGGGAAACGGGTAAGCGGGAAAAGGGGAAGGTGACCCCTGCTGGGCCGCTTCGCCTTGTCGCCTTTCGCCCTGCTTCCCTTCACCGGTCTGGAGGCAGCCCTTATCCCGAGGTTACGGGCTCAATTTGCCGAGTTCCTTGGCGAGGGTTCTCTCGATCACCTGAGGACACTCATCCTCGCCGACCAGTGTCGGTTTGCGGTACGGACGCCCGCGGCGCGCACCACGGAGCTTTTCTTGGCCGGCAAGCCACCCTGGCGCGGCATGTCCAGCGCCGCGTTACGGCAGCCCACCGGCGTCCCTCCGTGGCAGTCCACCGCGGGCGGGGCCGGAATATTAACCGGCTTCTCCATCGCCTACGCCTTTCGGCCTCGACTAAGGCCCGCCTAACCCGACGCCGATGTACGTTGCGTCGGAAACCTTCGGCTTGCGGTGCCCCGGCTTCTCACCGGGGTTTGACGCTACTCGTGCCGGCATTCGCACTTGGGAGGGCTCCAGCCTCCCTCGCGGGTCGACCTTCATCGCCTGCCCCAACGCTCCCCTACCACGACGACGGAGTGATGAGTAGCGAGTGATGAGTGATGAGGGGACGAAAGTGCCCCATCGGTCCTCATCACTCAAGACTCATCACTCATCACTTCGTCCCCGTCCACGGCTTCGGCGCCGGGCTTAGCCCCGCTACATCTTCGGCGCGGGACCACTCGGCCGGACACGAGTGGGTAACCGTGACCGTCGAGTATCGAAGAGGGCTGGCGCTCGGGACGAGCGCGACCTCCTCACGGTATCCGCCAATCACTGCGCCCCACCACGCATCCGGCTGTCTTCGCGGTCCCACCGCCTTCTACATAAACACTTAGCCCGGACTTTGGGACCTTAGCCGGTGGTCTGGGTTGTGTCCCTCTCGACGATGGAGCTTACCCCCCACCGTCTCACTCCCGGAGTTAGAGGCCTGGGCTTCGGAGTTTGGGTGGGTTCGGAGCGCGTTGGCGCCCCTAGCCCTTCCAGTCACTCTACCTCCAGGCCTGAACCTCCGGGGCTGTGCGTCAATGCATTTCGGGGAGAACCAGCTATCTCCGGGTTCGTTTGGCATTTTACCGCTACCCGCAGCTCCTCCGAGCCCTTTGCACCGGACACCGGTTCAGGCCTCCACCCCGCTTTCGCGGGGCTTCACCCTGGCCATGGGTAGCTCACCCGGTTTCGGGTCTACTCGGCGCAACGTGCGCCCTGTTCGGACTCGCTTTCGCTCTGGCTCCATCCCTCAAGGATTTAACCGAGCTACGCCGAGTAACTCGCCGGCTCGTTATCCGAGACGTACGCCATCAGACCCGACCAAGTGATGAGTGATGAGGGGTTGGCTCAATGCGTGCTCATCACTCATCCCTGGCCGCGTGTCCTCTGACAGTCTGTAGGCACACGGTTTCAGGTTCTGTTTCACTCCCCTTCCGGGGTTCTTTTCACCGTTCCCTCACGGTACTCCTGCACTATCGGTCGGTCGGGTGTTTAGCCTTGGAGGGTGGTCCCCCCTGCTTCCCACAGGGTTCCTCGTGTCCCGTGGTACTCAAGCTGGCGGCAGGAGTCCTGGCTCTTTCGCCTACCGGGCTGTCACCTTCTCTGGCGGCTCGTCCCAGAGCTCTTCAGCTAGAGCCAGATCTGCTCATTCCACGGCATGACCGCGCTCACGCCAGCCGCCGCTTCCTACCCCCACCTGGCATTGGCCCGCGAGCCGTTCACGCCAGGTCCGATCGGCGGGTGAGATCTCACCTGCCATCCGTCCATGGGATCAGCCAGGTGGGTTTGGGCTGTTCCCCGTTCGCTCGCCACTACTAGGGGAATCTCGATTGATTTCTTCTCCTCGGGCTACTAAGATGGTTCAGTTCGCCCGGTTCCCGCCCGACGGAGTTGATTCCCCGCCGGGCGCTCGGGGTTTCCCCCGAGCAGGTTGCCCCATTCGGAGATCCCCGGATCAACGCTTGCCCGCAGCTCCCCGGGGCGTATCGCCGCCTAGCCGCGTCCTTCGTCGGCCCGACACGCCAAGGCATCCACCGTGCGCCCTTGCGTCGTTTCACCGCGCGTACCCTTTGCTCGCCGCCCGTGGAGGCGGTTTCCCGCGTCCTCGACCACGACGAGCGTTCGCAATCGCTCTTCGGTTGGTAAGGTACGAGGCCTCGCCGTCACGAGACGGCGGGTCGTGGCACCAACAAGAGGAAGGATCAGACCGGCGTGAGATCCCCGGCAACGTCTGCCGGGACCGAATGAGTGGACTGTGCAGACCACGCCAACGGCGAGTCTCCCGTGGCTCTCTGCAAGACAAGCTACTGTCAGCCGCACGTTCCCGTACGGCTACCGTGCTACGGCATCGTCCAGATGGTCCGCCTCCGCCCTCGACGGCTTCCCTCGCGCCCCCGCGCAGAGAATCAGCCGAGAGCGACGGGCGCGCTCCAGCGCGCATCCCAGGTAGCTCCCTGGTGACGTCTCTCTGCGATGGGGGCCGTTAGGTCGCCGTCTTCGAGCGGAGGGAACGCTCCGGACGTGACGTGCGAGTTGTGTGGGGCCCGAGAACGTATTCACCGCCGTGTGCTGACCGGCGGTTACTAGCGACTTCAGCTTCACGCAGTCGGGTTGCAGACTGCGATCCGAACCACGGGCAGGTTTTTGGGATAGCTCCCCCTCACGGGTTGGCAGCCCTTTGTCCTGCCCACTGTAGCGTGTGTGTGGCCCAGGGCATCAAGGCCACGCCAACTAGACGTCATCCCCGCCTTCCTCCCCCTTTCGGGGGCAGTCTCGCCAGAGAGCCGATTGTCGGCAACTGACGACGAGGGTTTCGCCCGTTCTGGGAGTGGACCCAACGCCTCACGGTACGAGCTGACGATAGCCGTGCAGCACCTGTCTCGCCGCCAGCGTCCCGAGTTGAACCCTTTCCCGGTGGGAGGGAGCAAACGGACTCTCTCCCGTTAGGAGAGGATCAGGATGAGAGAACACCGCCTGGATGGGCGATTCGTTCTGTCTCGAATCCGTCGCTCGGGGCGCCGGTCGAACCCCTTTCGGGGTCTACTGGCGATAAGTCAAGCCCTGGTAAGGTTCTACGTTCTGGATCGGATTGAACCACACGCTCCGCCGCTTGTGCGGACCCACGCCAAATCCTTTGGGTTTCAGCCTTGCGGCCGTACTGTCCAGGCGGGACACTTAACGCGTTGGCTCGGCCACCGACGGGTGCCACAGGGTTCCCCGCCGACGGCTAGTGTCCATCGTTTACTGCACGGACTACCCGGGTATCTGATCCGGTTCGCTCCCCGTGCCTTCGCGTCTCAGCGTCAGGAACGGGCTGGAAGGCCGCCTTCGCCACTGGCGTTCTTCCCGAGATCATCGCATTTCACTGCTCCTCCGGGAGTTCCGCCTTCCTCTCCCGCCCTCGGAGGGGCGCCGTCTCGGCGGCACTCCACGAGTTGAGCCCGTGGCTTTCACCGCCGACGCACGCCTCCGCCTACACGCTCTTTACGCCCAGTTCAACCGAGTAACGCTCGCCCTCCACGTTTTGTCGCCGCTGCTGGCACGCAGTTAGCTAGGGCTTATTCGACCGGTACCGTCCTTCCTCGTCCCGGTCAAAAGGGGTTTACAATCCGAAGACCTTCATCCCCCACGCGGCGTCGCAGGGTCGGGCTTTCGCCTATTGCCCGAGATTCCCCACTGCTGCCCCCTCGGTGGCCTATTGGGCCCCGTGGGGGTCCGGGCCGTGTCTCAGTCCCGATCCGGCTGGACATCCTCTCAGACCAGCTACCCGTCACTGGCTTGGTGGGCCATTACCCCACCAACAACCTGATAGGCCGTGGGCTCATCCCCGAACGCCGCCGTCGATCCGGCGACTTTCCTCGCGGAGCCGGCGCCCCGCGAGCGCATGCGGTATTACCCACCCTTTTGGGGTGGCTATCCCCCGCTTGGGGGCAGGTTACCCACGTGTTTCTCGGCCGTCTGCCACTTTGCCGGCGCGGTAGCGCCGGCGTCGTCCGACTTGCATGTGTTAGGCACGCCGCGAGCGTTCACCCTGAGCCAGGATCGAACTCGCATAAGCTGATCCCGCCGGTCACGATCGCTTCCTCTCGGTTGGTAAGGTGCCGATCACTCCTCCCGAACGTGCGGTCCGGGAGACACGTATGCTGAGCAGATCCCTTGCCACGACAACGTAGTTCCTGAATGTCCACCGCCCAGGCGCGAATCTTGCCGCGACCGGGGCTCCTGCCTGTCCACCAGGAATGGGGGAGATTCATGACATCTGTCAGGGATCAGGAGATCGCTGGAGCCGTTACGGCGGCTCTCGCCGGTGATGGCCGCGTGAACCTGTCCGATATCGTTCACATCTCCGTCGAGAATGGCATCGTCCTGCTCAGCGGTACGACCTGGACGGCGGACGAGAAGCTCGCCGCGACCGAGATCGCCCGGAGCGTGGATGGGGTCGTCGACGTCCAGAACGATCTGACCGTGCCCGTCGAAGGCGAGATCTCGGATGCGGAGCTTCGCGACGCAGTGGAGGCAGCGCTGGCCTCCGACCCTGAGCTGGTCCGTCGTGTTGGCTGTACGGTCGACGATGGAATCGTCACACTTATCGGGCACGTGCGCGATCCAGGCGACGAGCACAAAGCGATTCACCTGGCAGGGACCGTCCACGGGGTCGAGCAGGTCATCAGCGCGCTGGAGATCGCCGAGATCGTGCCAGACGTGACCGCTCTCCCGGTCGACGATGCCACGCTCGTCGGCAAGGTTGCCGACGCCCTCGAGCGCGCCGGAATCCAGATCGAGGATCGGGTGATCGAGGTCGATCAGGGCGTGGCGAGGGTACGAGGAAAGGTCAGGACCGAGAATGATCGTCGACGGGTGACGTCGGTCGTGGCTTCGGTCGATGGTATTCGTGCCGTCCAGACGCGCCTCGTCCTGCGGCTCTCCGAGGAAAGCGCCGATCCCGACGAGAGGCTGGCCGCGCGCGTGATCCACGCTCTGGCACGGGATGGTCGGGTCGCTCCGAGTAACGTGGAGGTCATTGCTGACGACGGGGTCGTGACGATTACCGGTCAGGTCGATAGTATCGACGACCAGGTTGCTGTTGCTGAAGTCGCCGGTTCCGTCCAGGGCGTCCGGCGTATCGACAACCGAGTCCTCGTCCTTGACCGTACCAGCGCACGCTCGGGAGACAAAGGAGTCCGGGGTCGGCCTCGGCCCTACCGACGCTAAACGACGGCCGACGCGGTAGGGATTCGGTCTCAGGAGGCAAGAGATAATGTTGCAAGGACTGCACTTGCCGGGACGCACGCGCCCGACGGCCCGTGACGTTTATCGATCCGAGATCGGCGAGAGGGTGGACTGGCTGCTCCCGCAGCACAAGTGGGAGAAGGGCAAGGATCGCCCCGGAATTCTTATCTGCCCCCGCTGCCACGCCATCTCGACGCAGAAACGCTGGTTTCTCGACGAAGACCGCTACCAGCAGCTTCGGGCCACGCCAGGAGTTCAGTTCGTGATCTGTACTGGCTGCCGGCGCATCGAACACCAGGTGTACGAGGGCATCGTTCAGCTTCGAAGCCCCCTTCTCCTGGCGAACAAGAGGCAGGCAATGGCGTTGATCCACCACGAGGAAGACAAGGCTCGCCGAACGAATCCCTTCAGTCGACTTGCCTCGGTCGTTGACCACGGCGCGACGATCGATATCCTGACGACGACATACTGGCTGGCCGAGCGTATTGGAAAGGCCTTTCACAAGTCGTTTAAGGGTTCACTCGACCTGCAACGTCTGCCCAACGAGCGCTTCGTTCGGGTACGGTGGGAGCGTTAAACGATGGACGTTCGGCTCACCGGAAAGAACATGGTCCTTGACGACGCCATCGAGCAGTACGCGACACGTAAGTTCCACAAGCTCGCACGCTACCGTCCTGACCTCGACCGGGTGGACGTCGAGCTGACGCGTCAGACCACCCGCGACGTCCAGGATCATTACGTGTGTCAGGCAAACCTGATTGCAAAAGGGCGGCTGATCTTACGTGGCGAGGAGCGTGCTGCAGAGCCACGCGTATCGGTCGACACGCTCGTCGATCATCTGGAGCAGCAGCTCCAGCGGCAACACGAACGAACCGAGAGCCTGCGACGGCTGACTGCGCAAGGCCATCTTCCGCCCGCCCCTCCCGAGGCGTTCGCGCGACCTTCGACGTTCGAGGTCATCCTGGCCGATTTCGGCATCGATGAGGATACGATCACACACCTCGAGCACCGTGGCGTTCGAACGATGGATCAGCTACGCGCGCTCGTCGATGACAATCGGCTTGGGCCGTGGCTTGGTCCAGGATATGAACGCCAGACCCGCGCCCTGATCGAGGTCATCGAAAAGCTACGACTGTAGGCACGTGCTCACTGGCTCGCTTGCCTTCGACCCAGCGCGCGGGAAAGCACGCGTGATCCAGAAGACACGCTAACCGTGGCACCCTTGCTCCCAGCACCACATCGCCGCATCTGCCAGTGCGAATGCTCGCGCAGCCAGCTGAATCGTCGGTCCTCAGAGCAAGATCCGGGAAGGAAATTCTGGGACGCCACGAATGCCCGGCACCCGAACTCGGAATAGCGCGCCCGCGCCCGGCCCGTTTAGATCCTTGTTGTCGCCGCCGGCCGTCGTCACGTAGAGATCACGGTAGTCAGGGCCGCCAAAGGTCGGGCACGAGACTTTCCTGGCGGGGAAGGTAATACGCTGGTCCTCGGTTCCATCCGGGGCGTACCGCACCACGCAGCCTCCATCCCATCGGGCTGACCATACGTAACCGTCGGCGTCGACCGTCATCCCGTCGGGACGCCCTTCTTCTGGATCCTCTGGCGTGCGAACAAACACGCGCTGGTTGGTGATCGCGCCGGTCGAGGCATCGTAGTCGAACCGATAAATCTCGCGCTTCGGCGTATCGGTATAGTACATTTGCTTGCGATCGGGTGTGAAACCCATGCCGTTGGACGTGCCGATCCCGTCCAGCAGTTTGGTGATCGTGCCATCCAGATCGAGACGGTAGAGCCGGCCGAGGCGCTCCGGCGTCCGCATCGTGCCGCAGAAGACGCGTCCAACCGGATCGGCGATCACGTCGTTGAAACGGGTCTCACGCTCATCGGGAATCTCCTCGATCACCGTGGTGAGCCGACCGTCTCGCCAGATTTTCACCGCGCCGCGCGCCATGAACAGCAAGAGGGCCCCGTCGCTCTGGATCGTAAACCCCCCGATTGCTTCGGTAGCCTGGTAGACCTGCTCGTGGGTGCCTGACGCGGGATTGTAGCGGAAGATTCGTCCCCGTGGGATGTCGAGCCAGTACAGACATTGCTCGCCAGGGTGCCAGAGTGGCCCCTCGCCGGTCACGCAGCGATAGTCGGCAATGAGTTCGATGTCCACGCGATCCTCCGAGCACTTTTTCCAGTACGTTCACACTATCACACCGCTGTCGGGCAGGGAAAGGGACCACGCTGCACTCATAAGAAGAAAGTACTAACCATCCAAGGACGAATATCTACGCGTTCAGGGCATACAGAATGCTATAATACGGCCACTTCTAGCAGAGGTAGATGGGTGGCGATGCACTCGGGGGTCAGTGGCGCGGTGAAGCACGAAGCGTCCATCATTCCGTCCAGAACGGAGATCTACCGTGCTGTCGGCGGGCGCACCAGAGCCGTGATCGCCGAACAAGAGCCGTCACTGCAGCAGATCTGCCGGGATCTGCTTGCAGGTGACCGCCATGTGCTGAGTGAGTGCCCGGCGACTCTCTGGCCGGTCGTGGTGATTCGGTCGTGTGTCTCGGCCAGGGGAGATTGGAGCAGAGCCCTCTGGCCCGCCGCGGCTCTGGAGATCGCCATGACCGCCGCAGACGTTTTTGACGACCTGGCGGACGGTGAAGAAACGCCGGTTATCGCTCAGTTCGGGCCTGGGCCAGTTCTCACTGCCGCCGCGGGCTTGCTCAGTTTGGCTGGATCCGTTATTCTTCGAGCGTGTGAAGATGGCTGCCCCGAGTCGGTTGCTCTCCAGCTCGGGAGGATGTTGGGCGACGCCCTGGCGACCGCCGCTGATGGTCAGCTCCATAGTCTGAGTCGACGTGCGACGATCACGGACGTGGTGGACGCGTATCGTTTGACAGCAGGTAAAAGCGGACCGCTCGGCGAGCTAGCTGCACGGTTGGGCAGCGCGGTAGCGCTGGTCGATGCCGATGTGCTCGACCTCTACGGGACGTTTGGGTGGCATTTCGCCGTCGCGGGTCAGCTGATCAACGATGCGCTGGACGCTTCGCCGGGCCGCTCGTCAGCCAAGCGCGACGTCCAGGATGGCAGTCCAACCGTACCGCTCGTATTCGCCGGCTCGAATGGCGCTCCGCGTGGAGCCAGTCAAGCGGCGATCGCCGCCTGGGAAGACGCCGAGCGTCGACGCATCGCGGAGGAAGGGGGTATTATCCTGACCGAGGTTCTCGCGATTGCCGATCGCCTGCGCGCGGAGCAGGCACTGGCAGCGCTCGACGAGCTCGGCCACGAGACCTCTGCCCTGCGCGAGCTCCTGGGCGGGACGGACCATGGGGCTGATCGGCCACCTGGAGATGTCACGTCGGCTGAACAGACGCCAGGAAATCAGAAACCTTATGTGTAGAGGAGGGGCCGAGTGAACAGGGTACCCGATGCGTTTCTCTCCGAGACCAGAGCCATTGCCGACGCCGTGCGCCGAATCCGTGAGGATGCACGGATTCTCGCCGTGGCCCGGCAGAGCGTAACGGACGCACTGGATCTCCTCGGGTTGACCGGCACGCCGCGAGAGGCAGTTAAGCCGTTACTCATCGCCGCGACTTCGACGGGTGCTGAGGCGCACATACTCAAACCGCAAACGTTCTGGTTCGGTTAGCCCGACGAGAGGGTAGCCTCATCCGATCCTGGATGCCCTGGCCCATCGGCTATCGAGTCGCCGGGATCGTCTTCGCGGTTGTGTCGGTCATTGTCGTCGCGGCAGCTTCGTCTCGGGCGTTCACGAGTGGGCCCGACTGGGGATTACAGCTGCGCCTCGCTGACGGCGAAGTGATCGCCAGTGAGGTTAGCCCAAACAGCCTCGCCTGGAACCTCGATATCCGTCCCGGCCAGGTCGTTGTTCAGATCAATGGACAGAGTCCACGGGCCTACGTTGGGAGCACGCTGAAGAGTGCCTCGTTGATCGTCGTTCGGGATGCCGGTGGCACTCAGCAGGTCGCCACGGTACCTGATCTGCCGGACGGTCTCGGGGTTGCTCTCGTCGTCGGTGCGTTGTTCTTCCTCGGCCTCGGGGCGGTGGTATTTCGCTGGGCCGACGATACTCGTCTGGGCCTGACGTTCCTCGTCTTCGGCTGGGCCGCCGCGATGACGTTTGTCTCGATCCCCGCCGCCACGCTCGGACACCAGATAGGATTCCTCGTGGCGGCGCCGTCGGCGATCGTCGCATCGTCATGTTTTGTCCTTCTGTTTCTCGCCTTTCCCCGGCCGGTCAAAGGTGCAAATTGGATCAGTCTTCTCGTCACCGGCGTGACGATCGCGTGTGTCGGGGCAATCGTCTTCCCCGTGGCGGCAGGTATCCCCGTCCCCCGAGTCGTCGACACGATCCTCTGGCTCTGGGTTGCCTCCGTCCTGATCGGCGCGCTGTGTGTCCTCGGTCTGCGCATGCGCAATCGCGATGACCGTCGCCGTCTTGCACCCATTATCGTCGGCGCGGCCGTGGGGATCCTGCCGCTGGTCGTGCTGAACGCCCTGCCTTACGTGATCAACCAGCAGATGATCGTTCCCATCGAGCTGACTCCCCTGGTCCTGATTGGTATTCCCCTTGGTTTTACCTACGCCATACTGCGTCACCGATTGTTTGCACTCGACGCGCTGGTCCGTTACTTTCTCCTTCGTCTCGGCGACATCGTTACCTTTATCGTCATTGGCCTCCTCACCTGGAGTGTTCTCCAGCGCGTTGACGTCGACGATACTGTCGCCGTCGTCATCGCCATCGCCCTGACCGCGCTGATTGGGCCATCATTGGCAGCGCGAGTGGAGATGGCCATCGATCGATCACTGTACAGTACGGTCGCACTCGCGCGGAACTCCCCGGCATTCCACGAGAAGCGTACGACTCAGGATCTGGGTCTCGAGCTCGCACGCCAGATTCGCCAGCTCGTGCCCGTCCAGTGGTCTGCCGTGGTCGCACGCCGCCTGGTCACGGAAAATCCCTCTAACGACAAGGATATTCAGCCGACCTTGCTCATCGCGGTCGACGGCGATGCGCCAATCCACCGTCTCCGGGGGCGCTGGATCGGTAGTCGTCTGGTCTGGCTCGACGGATCACAGGACCGAACCGTGATTCCACTCCAGAGCGGTAGCCGGACGCTCGGCGCCATCGTCGTGGGACCCCGGCTGAACAATGCGAAACCGAACGCATTGGACCTCGAGACAATTCAGATCCTCGCAGCCCACGCGTCGATGCCCTTCGAGGCAGCGCTGCTCCGCCAGCAAGCCGAAGCGGAGCGACGATTCCGCGAGGGACTGTCAGGATTCGCCCGCGAGCTTGCCGCGGCAGGGTCGGTCGAGCAGGTTCTCCACATAACCGCAGTCCACGTTCGGCGTCTGCTCCGGGCCGATGTTGCTCGCATCTGGACCCGTGATGCGACCGGTAAACTCACGGAGGCGGCGTGTGATGGGGATGGTACGCTGGGTGGGGCGGCCACTTTCGAACGCTGGCCCTGGGATGATCGTGCGACCACCGGAGCCGAATCAGCCGACGCCGCCACGGTCATCCGAGAACAGACCGTCACGGACCAGGATCAGGAGCCTTGCTCCCGTGTCTTCTTTCGCCTGGGCGATATCGGGAATGCCACTGCCATCGGGGTAGCGATTCGCCGTGGGACAGATGACCCGTTCACCTCGGAAGACGAGCGGCGAGCCAGTGAGATGATCGAGCACGCCGACGGCGCCTTCCGACGCGCTCACGCCCTGGTGCAGGCCACCGAAGCGGAGACGTTGCGAGAAATCGCGCGCGTTCGCAGCGAGTTCCTCGATATTGTCTCTCACGAGCTACAGAATCCGCTGTCGGTCATTCTTGGATTTGCCGAGCTGATCGAGATGCGCCTGGGCGGGACCGATGACCCCATGCTAAGTAAGGCGATTGCATCGATCATCGGGGCGACGACCACCTGCCGTCGCCTCATCGACGACCTGCTCACGTCCTCCCGTGTGGATCGTGGGCGACTATCCCTTCGCCACGAGGTGGTAGACGTTGGCAAGTTCCTCGCGCGCGTCGCCCAGACCTACCAGGTCCTCCCGGACGGACATCGGATCCGCGTCGAAAGAACGCCCGAAGATCTCCGCGTGTCCGCCGACGTGGCGCGGCTCGAGCAGATGGTCGGAAACCTGCTCACGAACGCCCTGCGCTACTCGGACGGCGGCCCGGTCACCCTTCGCGCGCGACTTTTTTCCACGGACGAGGTTTCGATCGAGGTACGCGATTTCGGACGCGGGATCAGTCCCGAGGATCAGGCACGCATCTGGGACCGGTTTTATCGAACCGCGCACGCGGAGTCACGCACGCCACGTGGCGTTGGCGTGGGGCTCTGGATCGTCCGAACGCTCGCCGAGCTCCACGGCGGACGGGCCGAGGTCGAAAGTAAACCCGGCGAGGGTAGTCTATTCCGGATTATTCTCCCGCTCGTCCGGCCTGAACCCTCGGCGGAAACTCAGGCTGAAAAGTCGGAGGGAAAGGGTCCGACTGTCGCAGCCTGAGCTTCGTGTAGACGTGTCGCTGGCCCTCGCTCCGCGGCGTGAATCCTCGCGTGCGTTTGACCCACGACCGACAGACCGGGGCGGTCGGTCTATGTAGGTAGAGATTGCTCACGCACATTGCCGTCTCCATCTCTTCAGGGTATTTTCAGGATCGCGGACCAGTCGTTCAGGTAATTCTCAGGAAAGAGCAACTACCTTGATGAAGACGAGATACGCTCGGATCCCAGACCGAGCCAGCTTTGCGCTCCAGACGACGCTTCAGGTCGAAGATGCGACGGAGGATCGATGACCGTGCTTGAAGGGACAGTAGATCTGCTCGAGGGAATGACCTTTTCCGCGACGTCGGGCACCGGACATACCCTGACGCTGGACGCGGCGAGCGACGTCGGCGGGATGAATCGTGGTCCGCGCCCGATGGAGCTGTTCCTGCTCGGACTGGGCGGCTGCACGGGGATGGATGTGATCAGCATTCTGCGCAAGATGCGCCAGACGATCACCGGCTACCGGATCCACGTCACGGGAGAGCAGGCCGAGACACACCCGAGGATTTTTACGTCAATTACTGTCGAGCATATCGTCCGTGGGCAGAATGTGAACGTGGACTCGGTTCGTCGCGCGGTCGAGCTCTCAGCAACGCGCTACTGTTCTGCGTCTGCGATGCTCTCGAAAGTCGCGAAGATCGAGGAACGCTTCCGCGTCTTCGACGAGGCCACGGGAGTCGAAACGACCGGAACCCTTGGGACTACCACTGACATCGGGGCAGCGGCGACATGACTTTGGACCTCTCACCGCGCCGGACGGCACTCGTCCTTGGCGAAGACCCTCGCCTGGGCCGTCTGGTGAAGCTGGCACTCGAGCCCGGGCATTATCACGTGCGGGTCACGCAGTCGACATCAGACGCGCTCGCTCTTGCGGCCGAGAATCCGCCCAGCTTGATCCTGCTCGAGCTACGCTACCGCGGGTCGGATGGGGTTGCGCTCTGCGAGCAGCTACGCGACCTGGCCGACGTGCCGGTCATTTTTCTGTCCGTCGACGATGACGACGCGAGCAAGGTTCGGGCACTACGCTGCGGAGACGACTATCTGACACGGCCATTTTCGCTCGCCGAGCTCCGGGCACGTGCCGACGCCGTGCTTCGACGTGCACGCCCGTGCCTCGACGTCAAGGGACCAGCGTATCGCGACAGCTTGCTGCTGATCGATCTCGTCGAGCACCGCGTGTCCTTCGCCGGAGTCGACGTGGACCTCACCCCGACCGAGTACCGTATCCTTGCCCTTCTGGTTCGCTACCCGAGACGCGTCTTCCTCCACGAGGATCTGCTAAGCCAGATCTGGGGAGAGACCTATCGCGACGAGCATCACATCCTGCGACTGCACATTGCGAATCTTCGGAAAAAGATCGAGCCCGACCCCGCGCACCCACGGTATATCAAGACGCACCGCGGGCTGGGCTACAGCTTCGTGCCTTCTTCCGATTCGACACCGCCTCGTTCCTCGCCAGTCAAAGCTAGCAAGCACGTGGTGACGGCATCCCCGTCCACCTGAGTCGGAAATCGAGCTCGGCGGTCGATTCGCCGTCCAATCGTCCTCGCCGCACCGGTACTGGCGCTCGTCGGTGATCGAGTGTCCTTGCCGTGCCAGTGATCTAGACACAATCTAGACACATCGCGACTCGCTCCAGACACGTCAGTGCACCTGTCCGTCCTATTCTGAGTGTGATCGACGAATCGTGAGAGATTGCAGTCGAGATCACGACGGAGGTGCCAATGCCCTTTCTGAACGATGAAGATCGAAAGATCGTGCGAAAGCATTTCGAAGGCCTCATCAATCCCGTTCGGCTCCTGGTGTTCACCGAGGCGCGGGGTTGTACCTATTGCCAGCAAACCCGCCAGCTCGTGGAGGAGCTGGCCGAGCTATCCGATCACATCGAGCTGGAGATCCTCGATCGCGCGGTCGAGCCGGAACGCGCCGCCTCGTACGGCGTGGACAAAGTACCGGCGATCGTTCTCCTGACGGGTGGACCGGAGCCACGCGACACCGGGATTCGCTTCTACGGCATTCCTTCGGGTTACGAGTTCAGCACGCTGATCGACGACGTCCTAGTCGTCTCGCGCGGCGAGCTTCGACTCGCGCCTGCTACCCTGGCCTGGCTCGCCACTCTTGACCATCCCCTTCATCTGCAGGTCTTCGTGACACCCACCTGTCCGTACTGCCCGAGGGCAGTCAGCCTGGCTCATCGACTCGCCCTCGCGAGCCCCTTGATCCGAGCTGACATGGTCGAAGCAACGGAGTTCCCGGATCTCGCGGACCGCTACAACGTCTACGGCGTTCCTCGAACGGTGATAAACGACGTCGTCGCGGTGGAGGGTGCGGTGCCCGAGGCGCACCTGCTTGAATACCTGAAGAAGGCGGCCGCCCAGGCAGGCAGCGCCGTGTCCTAGGAGCGAGCATCCGAGAGGAGGAAGAAATGGCTGCACTCATCGCTTTCATGAACGGGTTCTGGGGACGAGCCATTCGCATCGTCGTCGGAATTGTGCTCATCGGCTATGGCCTTCTCGGCCTGGGAGGGACCACCGGTCTGATCATCGCCGTGATCGGCGTGATTCCATTGGCGATGGGCATCTGGGGACGATGCCTGCTCGAGCTGATCTATCATCCAACGCGCGGCACGGTCTGATCACACGTTGACGCAGCATTGCGCCGGCCATCCCTCTCGGGGAAAGTATCTCCGGTCAATCGCGGCAGGGAGTGGTAGAGCACGATGACGCTACCGGAGAATGCCGTCCTCGAGAGGGAAACGATCTTCGATCGCTTCGCCGCTGCTTATGATGCCTGGTATGAGAGCCCGATTGGGCGCATCGCCTTTCCCCAAGAGGTCGACGCATTGCGCCCGCTTCTTCAGGAACTACCCCGTCCGTGGCTCGAGGTAGGCGTCGGTACCGGCCGTTTCGCGGTGGAGCTCGGCATTCGTTTCGGCGTCGATCCCTCGATCCCAGCACTGGCCTACGCCCGTGAACGCGGCATCCTATCCGTGGCCGCGAGGGGGGAGTCGCTCCCGTTTGGCACAGCGGCGTTCGGGGCCGTCGTCATGGTCGTCACGCTCTGCTTTGTAGAGGATCCCCTGGCCATCGTGCGCGACGCTGTTCGGGTCTTGCGATCCGACGGCGGGTTGATCCTCGGCCTGGTACTGGCCGAGAGCCCCTGGGGCATTCACTACCGCACGCTGGCGGAGCAGGGACATCGGTATTACCGGCTCGCCCACTTCTTTACGCATCCGGAGATCGAGGCTGTGCTCGCCGCGGCGGGTCTCGAGATCATCCGCGAGCGGTCGGCCCTGTTCCAGACGCCGGTAGATCAGCTCGCCAATGAACCGGCGCGAGAAGGGGCGGTAGATCACGCTGGCTTCCGTGGAATCCTGGCTCGAAACCGGCGTGGCGTCCGGTGACGATTGACCGCATCACGGCGTCGCGGCATCCGGGCCCCGGTCCGTCACCCGCGCCGTCGAGATCGAGATGGAAGCAGCCAGAAGCTCGCGAAACGGCCAGCAGCGCGCCGATCATGGCGCATCACCCTGGCCGTGCTTCTCCCGCGCGCGCCACCCAATTCATATCTGTCTCTGACTCGCCTCCAACGTCACCTCAACACGAATCGGGCAAACTACCGGGTAGTATCGATCAAGACCTGGATGCAGCGGTAAGGGAGGCTCAGTCAGACGATGCCGCTCTACGAGTATCGATGCGTGTCCTGTCAGGCCCACCTGGAGCAACGCCAGCGGTTCGACGATCCGCCTCTCCAGCATTGCCCAACCTGCGGTGGCACTCTCGTCCGCATGATTCAGCCGATCGGAATCATCTTCAAGGGATCAGGATTCTACTGCACCGACCATCGATCGACGAAGGACACGGCTGAGAGTCGCGATGGCAGCACGTCATCGTCGACCGGCTCCAGCGGAGCTGGAGACACGAAGAAGGAAACTGCGGCCGCGTCGACCTGACCCCCCTGACGCGATTGTCGATCGGCGCCTCCGGCGAGTGTCTATCGCAGGGATAGCGGCAGGCGGTTAGCCCGTTCGATCTGCCGCGGTTCAACCGTGAGCGATGATCACCGGCGACGGGAGGATCCCATCCCGGTTGCCGGGCGTCTTACCCGTCTCTCAGGCCTGCCAATCGCCGGAGGCTTGGCGGATGGTTAGCTCGCGTCCTTCGACCAACGGGCGGAGATCGGGCAGATCGAAGTGCGCAGCCATGCCTGGGATGAGATCCTGCCACCGCGGCCCCTGGTCGTACAGCCGCGTAGAGAGTAAGGCACCCAGGGTCGGTGGCGGGTGCACCAGCTCGACGCTCGTGATTGTCGGATCCAGGGCCGCCGCGAGGAAGCCGTGAAAGGCACCACTTCGAACGCCAAAAATCTGTAGCGGACGACCACGTAAATCGATCGTGGAATCCGTGCGGGCGAGCTCGGCAGCGCGGAGCACGTCATAGACGCGCATCGCGGCGAGGCTATCATCCAGCGCCAGCAGGTCGGTCAGCAGCTTGAAGAGCGTCCCATAGTGCTCGTCGGGCGAGCGTGGATTGATGCGGTGGGGGGCGAGCGCACCGACTCCTCGCACGTCCACGACAAGCACCGCCTGGCCCTCTCTGACCTTCGTCAGGGCCCACTCGCGTGCCAGAAAACCAGGACCAGGTGAGCGTCCAACCGATTCATCCGTCCCGTCGCGCGGTAGCTGCTGATCCGCTGGCTCATCGTCCCTCGATCCAGCGGTAGGAGCATCGAGATCAGCGGTTCCCTGATCGAAAAGTGCCAGGATCAGACTCTGGTAGTCGCCGCGCCGCGGTCGCAAGAGAACTCCTGCTCCAAGGACATCCGGCTCGGACCACCAGAATCCATGCTGGATGATCGAGCCGGCAAGCGCGGGGCCAGGCAGCCACCGCGGAAAGAATGGAGTCGGTCGACGATCTTGATGAACCTGCGCGGCGAGCCATGAGCGCGCGGTCTCGGCGCGGAGCAGTCTGTCAGTGTTTCGTTCGATCGAAGACCGCAACGAACGATATTCCTCCAGGTTGAGATCAAAGACGCGTCGGGTCTCGGGCCGGTCGAGGAGTACCTGACCCGAGCGCGTACACCACAGATCCCTCGGATCGAAGGGGCGAGGCTCGGCATCATCGACTTCTCCAACATCGCCGCCACGCAGGTGACGGACGAAGAACTCGGTGGACGCTCGCGCCAGGACCGGGTGGTAGCAGTGACCAGCTGGCGTGTGCACCAGGTCCAGATTCTCCTCGTGGCCGAGCACGCGATAGACGCGGCGCGCTCGCTCAACCGTCGCGACGGTACCTTCGAGATTGAAGAAGTCGTAATCGACGGCAAGCACCCGAACCGGACGTGGCGCAAAGGCGATCAGAAAATCCTCGTGGTCGATTCCCCGAGCGGTGCCGCCGGGGATAATCTGCTCGGCATCCTGTGCCTGGCCGGTCCACATGTATTCACGGCGGCGTGTTACGAAAGTCCCCGGTGCCGCCGCCGCCAGACGCGGTTCGAGCAGCATCAGCCAGGTGGTCTGGGTTCCACCACCGCTATTGCCGGTCACGCCGAGACGGGTGCGATCGACCTCCGGCCGGCTCACGAGGTAATCGATCGCCCGTCGGGCGTCGTGGACGAAGTAGCGCGCAATCGAGTGGCCCAGCCACCAGCACTGGAGACCCGCGTAGCTATGCTCTCCGGTTCCCCAGCGAACGATCTCCCGACCATTCGCGTCGAGATAGCTCTTCCGCTCGCCCTGTCCAATCGGGTCGATCGCCAGTACGACGAGACCGTTACGCGCGAGCCGCTGGCAGGCAGCCTGGTACTCGGGATAGGTCTTGGCAGCCTCGGCGTGGCCGCAGAGGAATACCACGGCGCCAGTTGGCCCGACCACGCCACGCGGCAGATAGAGGTTCGCTGTGACGTAAACGCGTGGCAAACTCTGAAAGATCACCTTCTCCACGTCGAAGCCATCGCCCGCGATCGTGCCGACGTGCTCGGCGTCCAGGGGGCCGCAGTCGTCGGGCAGGCCACCGATCGCCGCGAGCGCGTACGCGCGCACCTGCTGCTGCCAGGCCGTGACCTGCTGGGCGTCAGTGAGGCCATCCTTGTGTCGCTCCCACCGCGTGAACAGCTCCTCGGAGCGACGATAGACGTGTAACTGCAGCTGGACCGAAGCATCGTAGAAACCGTCGAGGTAGGGCTGAAAGCCCAGATGCTGGGCGCCCGGGCTCGATTGGACCATCGAGAGTCCCTCCATCGTTTCTCGGCTCGGATGCATACTCACTGGATTGTCGATCAGGCGATCGGTAGACCAGTGGGCGGTTCGTCGGCTACCGACGGTCGATGACCGGCCCTCGGCAGGCGCGTTCATACAGGTCGTTCCAGGCTGGCGATCCGTCGTCCGGATGGACTTCGAGATTCACGCCGCGCTCCTGCGCGGGGTGGTTCCCTCGCTGGAAGTCCTCCCAGCATTGCGCCATGGTGGCATAGTGCACCACCTTTCCGTTCGGCCAGACAACCGAGAGGATGTGCCGTGGGTACGGAAGCTCATAGGGTGGCTTCATCCGGAATCGATCGACCGCTCCTTCGTCGAAGGTGATGCCTAGCCCTGGCCCCTCGGGTACGCGGACCGACCCGAGACGGATCTCGAGCGGCTCGTCAAGCAGATCGTCGCTATAGATGTTCAGGCAGCTAATCGCGGGCCACTGTGCCCACTGCAGCACCGCGCCGAGGTGGGCACTCAGCGCCGTGGTGAGACCGGTTCCGACGAGCTGCAGCCAGAACGGCTTAGCGAACTGCCCGGCGAGGAGCCCCTGCCGCAGGACCCGGGCGACGCCGCCACTCACGACGAAGCCATCGCACCACTCCCGCGTGAGGGCCATCTGAAACGTCGCATCTTCGAAGTGCACCGCCAGCGGATGGGTCGTATGCCGACGAAGCTGTCGATAGCCTTCGATGTCCGCGTGCGGCAGTGGCGACTCGTAGATCGCGATCTTCTCATAACGGTCGAGCGCGGTCAGCACTGGCTTGGCATTCCCGACGTTGAGCAGAAAGCCATTCCAGTCGACGTCGAGACGGTAGTCCGGCGGTGTCACCGCGCTTACAGCCTCGATCTGGGCATAGACGTCGAACCACGGACGCACTTTGAACTTGTGAGCCCGGTACCCCTCGGCAACGGCGTCCTTTGCCTCCTCGGCCAGTACGTCGGGTGGTGCCTTTGTATTCCACCAGGCAAGCGGGCACCAGTCGCGCACCTTGGGCAGAGAGAACAGTCGATACACCGGAACCTCGAGCGCCTTGCCGACGACATCGTAGATGGCCATCTGGAGACCCGCGCCCAGGGAATCATCGCCGAGGAAATCGGCCGCGTTTCCGCCACGCACGCGCTCAACCGCGGCATCGGTCACACGGCCCCAGGTGTAATGAGGCAGCGTTTCACCGTAGCCCACGTATCCGGCGTCGGTCACGACTCGGGTGATCTCGACGATTCTCCACTGCCAGACGAGCAGACTGTTCCAAAGCTGAACACGCGGTCGGTAGGGCACGTCAAGCGTTATACGCTCGACGTCAACGATCTTGAGCGGGGCAGCCATGATTCCTCCTCGTTACTTGGTTACGTGCGACGCGCGGCACGTGGTGCGAGCAGCGGACGTCTGGCCGGTCAGGGCCACTTCCAGTAGCCACATCTGGCCAGGCTGGGGCCAGATGACGTCGATCCCGGCGAGGTCCGAAGGCGGTCGAGGTTCAGGCTGACGACCCGGTCCGTCCACGCGTCGGCGTTGGCGGTCCAGACAAAATCTCGCCCCCACCGGCCCGGATCGCCGCGATCACCCGATCACGAGGAACCTGGCGTGGATCGAACGTCACGCTGAACGTTGCCGACGTGTCGGAGATGCTCGCAATCTGAATCCCATCGTTCGCCTTGACCTCGGCGAGCTTGCTGGTGATCCGCACGAGCGGGTCATCAGCGTGACAGGCGCACTTGGGGACCTTCGCCCAGACGACGTTCTGACCCGTGACGGAGCGAGCCACCGGGTCCCCGGCTGACGTACCGGCCTGTCCTTGCATCGCCGCCACGCTGGTCCCGATCTCCTGGCCCGCGCGGGAAAACGCCTGACAGCCAGCCAGAGTGGCAAGCAAAACAGGGATCAGAAGCAATAGGCGCACCCCAGCAGCGATCCTCGATCGACGCTCTCGGGAGCGATTCATTCCCAGCTCCGCTCGCGGCGTTATCTCGGTTCCGGCGGTAACGGGCAGTCATCTGTTCCTGCCGTCCCGCGGGTTCTTCCTGTCTCCGGTGGCCAGGACAATATTGGTCCCGGGCAGGAGCGATGTCAATCCTTCGGTCAGGGTGCAGCATCCCCAGGTCACGCCGAGCCGAGTCTGCCCTCGGCTTCGTCAGGATTCGGCCGGTACGATCCGCGCCGAGCCACGCGGCGTCGAGGCAGCAATGGCACACGACCTGAACGGTCGAGAGCCGCTGGCATACGCCTAGAGCGCTGGGCGAAATGTTTGAACTGGGTGTATCCTTAGTGTATGAAAGCGTATTCTCAGGATCTTCGCCTCCGCATCATCCAAGCGGTCGACGCCGGCCAGACCAAGGCCGCGGTGGCCCGGCGGTTCGCCGTCAGCCTGTCGACGGTCAAGCGCTATGTTGCCCGGCGTGCCGCCA
>CADDYW010000043.1 GCA_902810745.1 Chloroflexota bacterium
CCGGACCAGACGGACTTTCGGCGTCAGCGCGGGATCGAACTCGGCGAGGCGATCAGGGCCGAGAGCGATGATCGCCTCGCGAGCACGAGTGGCATCGGCGATGAGGGAGTCGACGTCGACGCCCTGGCAGATGGGACGAAACCACTGCAGGAGGCGAACGCCGGTCTCGAGCTTGACCACCGCGCCGTGGTAGTTGGCCCGGCGAAACAGATGGTACATCCCGACGCCGACGAGCAGGATACCCTGATAGAGATAACGGACGTCATCCCTCTCGGCGCGCCAGAGAAGCTCGAGCGTCTCGTGCTGCTCGAAGAACTCACCGCGGTTGAACTGCTCGATCCCGCGGATCAGCAGGTCCGGCGGAGGCCAGTCGCAACGGTCGGTGTGGAACGGCCCGTAGCGCGAGCGCCACCTCGGCTCACTGGTCATGGCTGCTGGCGACGATCGAAAGATAGTCCGAAGCTCACGGTCGAGCCCGACCGTGCCCAGACTTCGTCGCGGTCGATTATAGTCGGTCCGCGACTCACGAGCTTCCGCGCCAGAGACTCCTGGCGGCCCGCACTCCGAATGACCATCACCACGAATCGATGCGGCGTCATCCGGGATTGGGACGGCACCCGTGACCCCGGTTCGAACCGCTCGCCTCTCCGTTGCGGATGAAGATGGACAGACGACCTGCCGCGTCGTTCAGCGGACCGTGATCTGAACCTTGAACGTCCGAGAGGGGAGTCCGCACGGCGGCTGCACCTTCCGGCAGACGGGATTGCCGACCGCCGTGAGGGTTGTGCTCCCCGCGGCTTTCGCTTCGTAGACGCCCTGGGCACCACTCACGACCGTGATGTTGACCACACGACTGATGATCGCCTGATTGGCCACGTTGACCGTCCAATCGTATCCGCTCCCCAGGGCGAGGAGGAAGCGGTCGCCGACCTTGAGGGTGATGGTCTTTCCATCATCGCCCAGCGTGACCGTCTGCTGGCCGCCCGCGCTCGCCTCGGACGGCGCCCCGCCCGGCACGGCGTCGAGTGTAAAGGCGACGGACGGGATCCCTGGCTGCGCGATGCTCACATTGACCGTGTGTGGACCGTTGGAGGTACCGCGCAGACGGAAGGACAGCGTATCATTCCGCGCGAAGTTGCCCATCTCGACCTGCCAGTCCGCCGGTTCGACCTTCACGGTGATCGGGTAGGGGTGAAAACCGTTCGTGTCTGACGAGCCGAGCGGCAAGGGATAATGTGCCAGGACGCTGATGATACCATTCTCGACCGGTACCGTCGCTGACTGACCGGACACGAGCGTTGCCAGGGTCGTTCCGCCGCTGCTCACCTCGATCGAGATGTCGCTGGCCGAGACGGTGGGTGTCGCGGTCGCGGCCAGGGTTGGCGTCGGAGCCGGAACCGTCGGGGTCGGCGGAGGAGGGGGTGTCGGGGACACCTCGATAGTCGGAGCAGGACTCGCTGACGGTGACAGGGTTGCCGGGGAGGCCCGCGACGTCGGTGCGCAGGCCGTCGTCAGGCCCAGGCCGAACAGAAGCGCCAGCGTGATCGTTCCAATCGCCCGCCGTGTCATTCGTTACTCCGTAGCCGCGCGTGGATGGCAGCCCCGCGAGCTGCTTTTCGATACTACACGATCGAGAGCCGCTTGAGTACCCACGCGACCCGCGAGGATGAGGTGACGCATCCGACCGCGGGCCGGCAGTCGGCACGACGAGCGGGCACGCGCGGCACGAGGTCGCGGGGGGTGTGCGTCCCTCGATCACCCTAGCCCGAATTGACCATGCGGATCAGGCGGATCCGACCGGGCGGCAGAGCTTGCAGGGTCGGAAGCCAGCGGCCAGCGCCTCGTCGGCGGAGTGGAAGAAGACGGTGTGCTGCTCGCGCGCCCAGCGGTGCGAATAGCAGGTGGGCAGGCAGAAGACCCGCGTCGTGCGGCTGCCACGAAAGCGGATTCCTCGCGTGGCCAGCTGGCGCAGGTAAGCAAGATCGACCCCTTCGTACTGCAGAACGCGCTGCTTCATCTCCGTCCCACCAGCCGAATAGTCGCCCAGGTCCCCATCGCCCCGGATCACACGGTGACAGGGAATCACGAAAGGCAACGGATTCCGTGCCAGTGCCGTCCCGACGGCGCGAACGGCCCGTGGATGGCCGATCTCGCGCGCGATCCAGGCGTACGAGCGGACTTCGCCGCGCGGGATGCGCCGTGTCTGCTCGAGCACGGAGCGCTGGAAATCGGTCACCGACGACAGATCGAGAGGACCGTGGTAGCGTCGCTCCCCTCGAATCGCCGCCAGAACCCGCCGTGCAAGTCGAGGCGGGGGTGCGCCCTCCGGACGGGGAGGGGTGCCCAGCACGGCACGGGCCTTCGCGAGGAAATCAGCCTCATCTCCCAGGGCGATCAGGCTCGGAACGTCGCCACGGTAGGCGATCCAGAGCTGGCCAACTGGCGTCTCCAGGGACGCATAGCACGGAGCAGACGATACGGGCGTCCCGACAAGCCGCATCCGCAAGGACGCGCGCACCAGCGGATCCATGACCGCCTCCGGAGCGGTCGCGCGGAGCATCGCCGCCAGGCCGGCCACCTCGGGGTTCCGAGCGATGAACGGTGGCTCGCTCGAGAGAAGATCCCTACCCGATTGCGTCGGACGACCATCAAACCGCCGTAAGACCTCTCGCGTCATCGTATTCCTCCCTCTGCCCGTGGTAACCGCGCTTGTCGTATAGATTCCCGTAATACACGCGTAATAGCTCTACAACGCTGCCTTCTTATGACGTACCCTCCAGGGCCGGCGGATGACGAGGCCCCGTCGACGCGGCCGACGGCGCATTCAGGTGCGCCCGTAACGCTTTGAGCGCACGGTAGGCGAGCTGCTTGCAGGCGACGTCGCTCCGGCCGAGACGGCGGGAGATGTCGGCGTACGAGAGGTCCCAGGCGTACCGAAGGACGAGAACGCGCTGCATATCGAGCGGCAAACGACGCACGAGCTCCCAGAGCGATCCGGCTTCCTCCTCCTGAATCAGGAGATCAAGCGCCGGAGGAGTGTGATCCATCGGTTCGTCTCCGTCGCGAAGGTCGTCGACCGGGTGGCGACGACGTCCTCTTTGCTGCGCGCGGCTGCGCTCGCGTAGCACGTTCACCGCGATCGCGAACAGCCAGGCTCCGAACGGCTTCCCTCGCGGCTGAAAGTCCTGGCGGGCTTCGAACGCACGGCGAAAAGTCTCCGCGGTGACGTCCTCGGCGTCAGTGTGATCGCGCGTGTGCCGGTAGGCGAATCGGTACAGCCGATCGACATACCGGTCATAGAGAAGCCCGAATGCTTCGCAATCGCTTCGGGCACGACGGACGAGCGCCTCTTCGTCTCCCGTCATCGCGCTGGCGCTATCCACCCGTTCTCCTTCCCGTCGGCCACGGCCGCTCTGTCTCGCGTCGCGGCACCGCGTCCAGGTGCAGATTTCGCCGTTCCATGAGATACATGGTGCA
Organism: Chloroflexota bacterium; assembly: GCA_902810745.1. GTDB lineage: Bacteria > Chloroflexota > UBA6077 > FW602-bin22 > CADDYW01 > CADDYW01. The sequence continues at coordinate 3,478 of CADDYW010000043.1, forward strand.
CGACGGCGAGATGTAACACGTCACGGGTCCACGGGCGCCCGACACCGGGGACCAGGCGCGGGATTCGCCAGGTCACGCGGCAGATCCGGGTGCGTGGAGCGACCAGGCGCACGCAAGCAGGAGGTACCGGCGAAGACCGTGGCGCGGGGCCCGCTTACTCCTGGGGGCGTGCGAAGCGAACAAGCGCGGCCGCGTGGCCGGTGTAGGTAGACGGAGCGAGGGAAAGCAATCGCGACTTGTCGTCCGGTGGAAGCTCCAGGCGCTCGACGAATGCGCGCAGCTCGTCGCGCGAAATCTCGGTTCCGCGGGTGAGGGCCTTCATCTGGTCGTAGGCGTCGACGTAGCCCGCCTTGCGCATCACCGTCTGGATTGCCTCGGCCAGCACGCTCCACGACGAGTCGAGATCGCGCCGCAGCGCTTCACGGTTGACCTCGAGCGACGGTAGCCCGCGAAGAATAGACCGCAATGCAACCACCGAGTGGCCAATCGCGACGCCGACGTTGCGCAGAGTCGACGAATCGGTCAGGTCGCGCTGGAGCCGCGAGATCGGGAGCTTCGTCGCCAGGTGCTCGAGCAGCGCATTGCTCAGGCCAAAGTTCGCCTCGGCGTTCTCGAAGTGGATCGGGTTGATCTTGTGGGGCATCGTGGACGAGCCGACCTCCCCGCGCACGGGCTTCTGGCGGAAGTACTCCAGCGAGACGTAGGACCAGATGTCCCGGCAGAAGTCGACGCCAATCGTGTTGAATCGCAGGATCGCGTGGAAAAGCTCGGCCAGGTAATCGTGCGGCTCGATCTGCGTCGTGAGCGGATTGAATGTCAGCCCGAGGCTCTCGACGAAGTCGCGCGAGATCTCGATCCACGGCGCGTCTGGATAGGCGACGACGTGGGCGCTGTAGGTGCCGACGGCGCCGTTGAGCTTGCCGAGGTACTCGACCTGATCGATCTGTCGAAGCTGGCGGGTCCAGCGATACACAAACACGGCCAGCTCCTTGCCAAGCGTCGTCGGCGTGGCGGGCTGCCCGTGCGTGTGGGCGAGCATCGCCACGTCCTTGGTCGACTCGGCGAGCGCCGTGACCGCGTCGACGATCTGCTGCGCGAGCGGCCGCCACTCGCGCGCGATCCCCTCTTTCAGCGCACGGCCGTGGGCCAGATTGTTGACGTCCTCGGAGGTCAGGCAGAAGTGGACGAACGGGCGAACGTCCGCGAGCGAGGTGGCGGCGAGACGCTCCTGGAGATAGTACTCCACCGCCTTGACGTCGTGCTGAGTCGTTCGCTCGATCGCTTTGATCCGAGCCGCGTCGGCCTCGTCGAACCGATCGATCCAGGACTCGAGCACGCGGCGTTCGTCGGCGGTAAACGGCCGAATCTCCGGCAGCTCCGGTCGCTCGGAGAGAGCTAGCAGCCACCTGATCTCGACCAGGACCCGGTAGCGCATCAGGGCGTACTCGGAGAAAAAGTCGGCCAGGCCGGCGGTCTGCGCCTGGTAGCGCCCGTCGATCGGCGAGATTGCTTTCAAGGAGGCAACGGAATCGTGCATCGCTGGTACCTTCCGGGACCGAACCGGCTGAAAGACGAGACGCGACCGAAGTCACGGTCGACACACCAGGCGTCACTCGGCCGCTACGATACTGGCGCCCACGGTGGTCTTACCATTATAGCCGCGACGACCGCGCGCTGCCAGCGTCGGAGCGGTTGCCACTCGAGATGCTTCGCCAGCTTCTCCGGCGTCGTAGGTGCCGCGCCGCGACGACAGATCACGATGCCTGGGGCGACGTTGCTCAGCTGGGCAGCTTCGAACGACGCTGCGTCGGCACCCGACGCAATCACCCCGCACGACGGCACATCACCTGTTAGAATGAATGAGACGAGCGATCAGGTCGCCACGGCGAGTGGAGGGAAGCGCGTGATGGAAACGATAGGTAGGAGCTCGTGGTAAACGGTGCTACCGAGCCAGCGACGCACGGCCATCGGCTCTTCGCGGCAACGTACGACTGGCTGAACCGGTCGGTCGAGCGACGGGTGCTCGGCCCGATGCGGTCTGCTCTCGTCGGAGGAGCGACCGGCCGAGTGCTCGAGATCGGGGCTGGAACTGGTGCGAATTTTCCCTACTACGAACCGGCGAGGGTCACGAGCGTCGTCGCGATCGAGCCGGATCCGTACATGATCAGGCGCGCGCTGAAGCGGGCGACAGCGGCCCGGGCGAACGTCGAGGTCCGACAGCTCAGCGCCGAGAGATTGCCTTTCCCTGACGCCACTTTCGACACCGTCCTCGCGACTCTGGTGCTCTGCACGGTCGCCGATCCCGATCGTGCGCTCAGAGAGATGCGTCGGGTCCTCGTGCCGGATGGCTCGCTGCGCTTTATCGAGCACGTTCGGGCACCGGGTGGCCTGGCCGCGCTCATCCAGGATACGCTGACGCCGCTCTGGCGGCGTGTCGGCGCGGGTTGTCACCTGAACCGCCGGACCGTCGAGGCGATCGAAGCGGCCGGCTTCGAGATCGTCGAGCTGGAGGTTCGCCATTTCAGGTACTCGCCGACCCACACGCTGGTTGCCGGGATCGCCCGCAGTCGCCTCACCCCCGGCCCCTCTCCATCCCCTGGGAGCTGAGACGCGTAGCGCTCCATCCGCGGACGACGCAGGTATGGCGAAGGGCGCGTCTCGCCGACAGTCGGGTGTCCTCCCGTCCACGGGAGCTACCACGTGTCGTGATCGCGTGACTCGTCGGCCAGATCGAAAAGGCGTGGGGCGTCATCGTCCGGCCAGCGGCGCAGGATGGCACGTTGTCCGACGAGTCGCTTGGGAACGTCGATCAGGATCCGACGTGGCCCGGTCACGACGCCGCTTTCTCGTTCACGCGGGCGGCGAAGCGCGCGATGTCGATCACGAAGCGATCGTGGGTGCCCTCGGCGATCTTCTCGCGCTCGTCGAAGGCCTCGACGGCAAAGCTGATCCGGCGGCGGTCGATCGCCGTCACCGTCGCGCGCGCGGTGATCCGCATGCCAATCGGCGTTGGTGCGAGGTGGGTGATGCTGGCGGTCACGCCGACGGAGGTCTCTCCCGGGTCGAGAAACGGGCGCAACGCCTCGTGGCCCGCGGCCTCGAGCTGCCAGAGGACGGCGGGGGTCGAGAGCACCGAAAGGCGCGGCGGTCCTTCAGACAGAGTAATCGCCATGTCGGGCGTGGTGACGATGGAAATTTCGCCGGTCGCGCCGACGGTCAGGCCGGATTTCATCGACGTGGTCTCTCCTTGGTCCATTGCGGAATAGCGAGCGCACAATGTCGAGTTACACTGGAAAGCGCCCGATCTCGGTGACGCATCGGAGCCGGGATCCCTCGGGCTCGCCTTGATTATGATATCCTGATCCGCCCGCGGAGTCTGGAATCGTCGCGCTGGCGCGGACTGCCGAGGCCGTCCGAGGCGACGACAGATCAATGGATAGTACGGGATCGTCGCCTCCCCGACGCGCGGGTCGTAGCTCGTGTCGTTCCATCCGCTGATGACGTCGACGTCCTTGCCGCCCAGGATGACGACCGATGGGCTCTGGTCGCCCCAGAGGAGACTCGCGGGTATTGCCCACGCGCCGGTGCCCGGATCGAAGATCCTGACGTCCCGCGGCGGAAGCCCGGTTGCGCCGATCAAACCACCCGCGAGGTAGATGTTTCCGTCGGCAGCCTGGGCTGCGCCCATTCCGGGCCCGACCGGCGCAGCTGTCTGAAGCGTCGACCCAGCCGAATGCGTGCACCGGTGTCGGCATTGGCGCGCGGCTGGCCCAGGTGAGCGACGTGGGATCGTACTCCAGGGTCGCGGGAGTCTGTCCCAGCGTGCCGACAATCGCGTAGATCTTCCCATTCGTCGCACTTGTAACGCGTACTTCGTCCTGCTAGGTCCCGCTTCCGGTTAGCTCCTTGCGCACGATCCGAGCGCCATCCGCGAGCGCCTTGAGCTTGAGGAAGCAGAGCCAGCGTGGAAGCTGGAAGAAGCCGCAGTCCGGCGTGAGCCAGAGCTTCTCGGCCGGCACGTATTGCAGCATCGTCCGCACGCGCTCGGCCACGTCCTGCGGCGTCTCGACGTAGAAGGATTTGACGTCGATCACGCCCGCGCCGAACTCGCGATCGATCCCGACGTCGCGGTAGATGCTGGCCTCTTTCATCTCGCGATTGGCGAACTCGAAGACGAACTGATCGCAGCGAACGTCGAGCAGATCGGGGAAGAAGCGCCCGTACTCGCGCTTGCCGCGCGGGCGGCTGCCCAGGTTGCCGAAGCAGACGTGGAGCGCGATCTTCTTCGCGTTCACGCCGTCGAGCGCGGCGTTGATCAGGCGGACCCACTCCTTCGTTTCGCCGGGGATGATCGCGAACGATGGCTCGTCGAGCTGGATGAACTCGGCGCCCGCCTCGACCAGCGCCTTCAGCTCGGCGTTGATCGTGCCGGCCATCTCCCAGGCCAGCTCGAGGCGGTTCTTGTAGATCTTATCGTCGTGAAGCTGGATGTGAATCGTGAGCGTGAGCGGGCCCGGGCAGGTCGCCTTGATCTTGCTGTGGGTGTGAGATTGCAGGTATTTGAACTCGTCGACGATGCCGAGGCCGTCCGGGACCTTCAGCCGAGACACCGGACGATAGCGGGGGACGCTGTCGTAGCCGTAGACGCCGGTCTTGCGAAGAATGCCGACACTTTCGAGACCTTCGAAGCGCTTGTAGAAGCTCTGGACGAAGTACCAGCGGCGCATCTCGCCGTCGCTGATCACGTCGATGCCGGCGCGCTCCTGATCCAGGATCGCCGCGTTGACCGCGTCGTCGAACGTTTCTCGGACGTCGGTCGGACCGTACTTCCCCTGATCGATCGCCTCGAGGGCGGTCCAGAGCCAGCTGGGAATCGCGTGGCTTCCGATGACGGTGGTCGGAAGCAAGCCGTAGTCGGTGGACATGTCGTCTCCTCCGCGAGATGGCGTGGGTTGAGCGGGGCAATTATATAATGTGACGGGATCTGCCAGTATCGGCCGTCCTCGAGCTCGTTTCGCGTCATCGGAGGTCGCGTGGAGGGTCGTCTCACGTCCGTAGACCGGGATCGCCGTGCCAGTTGACCTGCGGATCCAGGATGGCATCGCCTGGCTGACGCTTAATCGGCCAGAGGTCTTGAACGCACTGGACCGAGCGGCGGTGCGCGAGCTGTCCGCGCACCTGCAAAGCATATCCGGGCGAACCGACGTCCGGGTAGTGGTCACGCGGGGAGCCGGGCGCGCCTTCTGCGCCGGCAGCGATCTACGCGACCTGGCTTCCCTGACACCGCCGGACGCCGCGGCCGCCGAGCGCGAGCACGCGGCGGCGTGTGCACTTTATGACGAGCTTCCGTGTCCGACGATCGCGCTGCTGCACGGCTACGTTCTCGGCGGCGGGCTCGGTCTGGCGCTGTATCACGATTTTCGGATCGCGGGCGAGTCGGCGATCCTCGGAATGCCCGAGGTGGAGCTGGGCTGGACACCTCCCTGGGCGATGGGACGGCTGGTCGACGTCGTCGGCGGAGCGAACGCGCGCTGGATTGCGCTGACGTGTGAGCGGCTGACAGCCGCTCAGGCCAAGGCGCTGGGGCTGGTCAACGACGTGGTGCCGGACGAGTCGCTCGACGAGCGGGTCCTGACGCTCGCGCGGCGGCTCGCGGCGATGCCCCCGGAAGGCCTGCGCCAGACCCGGGCGCTGATCAACCGAATGTCGCCGCTGCGGCGCGCCGCGTGGGATGAAGAGGCGGCGAAGGCGTTCGAGGTGTGCTTCGGAACACCGGAGGCAAGGGCGAACGTCGCGGCATTCCTGGCGAGGCGGAAGACCGGTTAGCGCAGCGGGTGGTATAAAGGAGCCGGCAGTCACTCCATGTCCTGTCTCTCTAGCAGAGGACCAGCGTGAGGGTCGGAGATCACACGCCGAGCCCCGGGTTCAGGCCCGCACCCCGGCTCTTCCCCTGGGAGAGGGCGCTATTCACCTCCCCGTCAGCTCGGCCTTTCTGCCCGGTACGGTAGTCACTCCCCGGAGCCTGCACGAGATCCCGCGTGCGATGGCCATTCGCATCCGAGCGAGGGCAGACGCTGCTCTGCCTAGCCGCTGCCCGGAGAGCCAGGCGATCTATTCTTCTATCGGCGGCCCATGAAGTCGCACCGCAGGCTCGGTCCGATCTCCTCGATCACGCCAGCCAGCTCGTGGCCAAGAGTGATCGGCCAGGGCAACGGCCTGGGCCAGTGGCCTTTCAGAATGTGAAGGTCGGTACCGCAAACGCCGCAGGAGTCGATACGGATCAGCGCGGCGGAGTCGGGGACCTCGGGTCGGGGCACGTGGTTCAGCCGGGGCGGCTGACCGGGCCCATCAAAGGTGATGACGCCGATCGAGCTCATGGGTGCATCTCCTCGCGATAACGTCTCGACAATGCTCCAGCGCCGCAGGCCGGGATGGGCACGTGTCGGGATTCAGGACAGCGGGCCGAACCCACCGCCAGGGCGCGACAGGCGCCCGTCGTGCCAGGGGCCACGAGACTCCCCTGACGTTCTTCCTGGCTTCACGGTCTGGCCCGTAGTCCTGAGACCAGCCTCGTTAGCCGCTAGACCGTATCGTCGTAGCCGCCCTCGACGATCCGTACCCGACCGGCGCGCACCTCGACGATGCGCTGGGCAAAATTGTACAGAAAGGCTCGATCGTGCGCGACGGCGATGACCGTTCCCTGGTAGGCGCTCAGCGCGGCCTCGAAGTGCTCGCGGCCCTCGACGTCGAGGTGGTTGAGCGGCTCGTCGAGGAGCAGCAGATTGCAGCCGCGCAGGACCAGCAGCGCTAGCTGGAGGCGACTTCACTCGCCGAGCGAGCAGTCGCCCACCCGACGAGACACCGCATCTCCCGCGAACAGGAAAAAGTGCAAGAAGCTGCGCGCGTCGGTCTCGGTCATCGGGCGCTCGCGCAGGGCAGTCTCGAGGACGGTGTGCGCCGGTTCCAGCGTCTCCTGCTCCTGTGCCAGTACTCCCAGCCGAATACTCGCGCCAAGGCGAACCTGGCCGGAGGTCGGCTTGAGCTTGCCCTCGATCAGCTGGAGCAGCGTCGTCTTGCCGGCGCCGTTGGGCCCGATCAGCGCGACACGCTGGCCGTGCTGCACGTCGAGGCTGACGTCGGCGAAGAGCGGAGGTTGGCCAGGATAGGCGAATGACACGCGATCAAGATGCAGGACGGATCGACCACCAGCGGGCGGAGGGCCGAAGTCGATCTCGAGGTTCCAGCCAGGCTGAGGCTTCTCGACCCTTTCGTCGGACTCGAGGTAGCGATCCAGCTTGCGCTCGCGGGACTTCGCCAGTCGCGCCATCTTGCGCGCGAGGCGGCGGACGCCGGGCTGGCGCGAGGTCGTCGGGCGCTCGATCGCGAGCGCCTCGCCTTTGAGCCGAGCGATGTCGCGGCGCACCTGCTCGACGTACTCCTGCTGCCGCTTCCACGCCTCGGCGTGTCGGTCGCGCTCTCGCGCCCGCGCGGCAGCGAGCTCCGAATAGCTGCCATCGTAGCTGCGAATCGTCCGCGTGTCCGGGTCGAGATAGAGAATCCGGTTGACGGAGCTATCGAGAAGGTGACGATCGTGCGAGACGGTCAGCGCCGCGCCCCGACACGATTGGCTAACACGCGTTCGAAGGCTGACGCATCGGTGGTCGTGGGCTATAATCGCCAACGCGACTCCACTGGATCAGTACGATAGCGAACGACTGATCCAGCGCCTCGACGATGGAACGATGAGGGGATGAGCGGGATAAACTGGCCTGACGGGGCAGTTTACCCCGCTCCCCATCCAATCTGCCGATCAGCCCGCAACGGAGGAGACGAATGAAGATCACTGGCGTCCGGACCAAGCCCTTCGAGATGATCCTGGATCGGCCGCTTGGCGATGCGAACGGTCCAGCCGGCAGACGTCAGATGTCGAGCCTGGCCGTCTTCATCGACACGGACGAAGGAATTACCGGAATCGCGCTGGGATCGCCCGCGGCCCGTAGTCACATCCACGCCCTGGTGACCGAGCTCCTCGTCGGGCATGATCCGCGCGGCGTACGCGGGCTCTGGAAGAAGATGGTGGACTTCGCGTTCAAGGGCGGAAACAAGGGGGTGATCAACGACGCGATTGGCGCAATCGACGTCGCCCTCTGGGACGCGAAGGCCAAGGCGAACGACGAGCCGCTCTGGAAGACGCTCGGGGCGTCGACGCGACGGGTGAAGGCGTACGCCAGCGGCATCGACCTGTGCCTGACCGACGAGGGCATCGCCGCGTTCTACGGGGAGATGGCGTCGCAGGGCATCTCCGCGGGCAAGCTGAAGGTTGGTCTGGATCGCGAGATGGACCTGCGGCGGCTGGGGATCATGCGCGATGCGCTGGCGACGTCGGGCCGGACGCCGGTGCTCCTGATCGACTCGAATGAATACTGGTCGCCCAAGCAGGCGATCCGCAATATTCAGTTCCTCGAGCAGCACTACGAGATCACCTGGGCCGAGGAGCCGGCCCGACGCTGGGATTACCGTGGCCTGCGCAAAGTCTCGGAGTCGATTCGGGCGGCGGTCGCGACCGGCGAGAACCTGGACGATATCAGCGAGTTCATGCCGCTGGTCGCGAACGAGGCCGCGGACGTGCTCAACATCGGCTCGGGCAGCTCCGGCATTACCGGTGCGCTGCAGATCGCCGACCTGGCCTACGCGTTCGAGATTCCGGTGACGATGATGAACTGCCCCGGCAATTTCATGGCGCACCTCGCGGCGGCGCTGCCGAATCACTGGATGATGGAGGTCGTCGGCGCCGGGCGGGAGAAGGTGTTCAAGAAAGTGGACAACCACATCGAGGACGGCTGGATCGTCCTCGGCGACGCGCCGGGGCTGGGGCTCGAGTTCGACGACGCGGTGCTCGATCGGTCGACGGCCGAGATTCCGACCGCGGGATCGAGAGCGACCCTCTGGGGACGACGGCGCGGCGCCGGCCTGTTCGAGGTTGGCCCAAACGAGCCGGAGTGGCCGGAGGAGTAGGAATCCCGGGCCGACGGGCCAGGGTCGTCGCGGAATGCACCGGTTGCTCGAGCAGCCGCCACGGGCATCGCCCTGGCCGCCGAACGGTCGGACCCGGGAACGGCTGAGGCGCGTTTCCGCGGGACGGTCAGGAGTCACTCCCTCGCGCAGCACGGTATCCCGACCGGAGCGGGACCCTTTCCGACGAGCGATTGTCAGTCGTACAATGGCGACGGCAGGGTCGGCCTGGCTGCAGAAGCACCGGGGCCGCGGGAGGACGACCGATGGACGTCGCGGGAAATCGCACGCTTTATTCAGTCCTTCGCCACTACGCAGCTCGACAGCCGGATCGCGAGTGGCTGATCTACGAGCGCGACGATCGGCGCGTGTTCCGCTGGACCTACCGGGAATTCCTGGAAAGCGTTCAGCGCGCGGCGAATCTGCTGCGGGCTCTCGACGTCGGACCGGGCGACGTGTTCAATCTCCACCTGTCGAACCATCCGGCCTATCCGCAGTTGCTCCTGGCGGCCTCGTTCCTCGGCGCGATTGCGCTGCCATCGAATCCGGTGAGCACCGCGGACGAGCTGCGCTATCTTCTCGACCACTCGGGAAGCAAGGTGATCTTCACCGAGGCGTCGTGCCTCGAGACCGTGGGCGCGGTCGCCGGGAGCCGGCCGGTCGTGCTCTGCCAGACCTCGGATGACGCTCCCGGCGGCTACCCCATCTACGAGCACGAGCTGGCGCGGCAGCCCGTCGACGAGCGCCACGGAAGCGGGACGGCCGATTCTGTAATAGAGCTCTTATACACCTCTGGGACCACGGCACGGCCGAAGGGCGTGATGCTGACGAACGCAAGCATCATCTACGGAGCGGAGGTCTTTCGCGCCGGATCAGGGCTTCGTGAGGAGGATCGCCACCTGATCGCGCTGCCACTCTTCCACGCGGCCGCGCAATGTCACGCGCTCTGGCCGTCGGTGATCGCGAATGCCAGCGTCGCCATTCTCTCGCGTTTCAGCGCCAGCCGTTACTTCGAGCAGGCGATTGCCTACGACTGCACCATGGCCGCGCTCTTCGGCGCGCCGCTGCGGATGCTGCTCAACCAGCCAGAAAAGCCGACCGATCGTGAGCATCGCCTGCGCAACGTGACCTTCGCTCAAAACCTCACCGCCGAGCAGTACGCCGAGTGGCACCGTCGCTTCGGCGCGCCGCTTCAGCAGCTCTGGGGGATGACCGAGACGGTCGGACTGCCGGTGATGAGTCCGCTGACCGGCGAGCGGAACCTGCTGGCGATGGGGAGGCCAGTCGTCGGGTACGAGCTGAAGGTCGTGGACGAGCAGGGGTGCGAGGTGCCGACCGGCCAGATCGGAGAGCTGATCGTCAAAGGACGTCCGGGGCGAACGCTGATGCTCGGCTACCTGAAGAACCCGGAGGCGACCGCGCGCACGATCCGCGTGCTCGACGACGGAACCTGGCTTTTCTCCGGGGACTCCGTCCGCGCCGACGACGCTGGTTTTCTGTACTTCGTCGATCGCGGGCGGGACCTGATCAAGCGCGCGGGCGAGAACGTGTCGAGCACCGAGGTCGAGCAGGTGATTCTGGGTCATCCAGGCGTGCTCGACGCGTGCGTGATCGGGCTACCCGACCCGATCCGCGACGAGATGGTCGTGGCGGTCGTGGTGCGAAAGCCGTCAGCGGAGGTGACCGCCGAGGACATTCGCGGCCATTGCGCGACACGCCTCGCGCCGTTCAAGGTTCCGGAACGCGTCGAGTTCGTCGACGCGTTGCCGCGAACGTCCGTGGGCAAGATCCAGAAGCAGATCGTGCGAGAATGGCTGGGCAGAAACGGCTAGCCGCAGTACTCGTCGTAGACCATGCGCGAGATTCGAGCCTCCACGGGAACCTCCTCGGCGGGATCACCTTCGCGGCTCATCGTGACGATGATGTACTCGGCACCGGGGCAGCGAACGATTCCGGCGTCATGTCGAACGCCGGGTAGCTCGCCAGTCTTGTGCGCGACTGTTGCATCGGCCGGCAGAAGCGATGGAATTCGATCACTCACCTGCTGGTTCAGTAAGAGGTCCATCATCTGATCGCTCGCCGACGGGCTTACCAGCGAGTGGCTGGCGAGCAGGTGCAGGAAATGCGCGATGTCGTTCGGCGTGCTCCAGAAGTCGTCGGTGAAGACGGTATCGCTCATCCCGAGAGCATCGGCCGCGGTGATGACACGGTACCAGCCCCCCACGGCTCGGACCAGGGCGTAGGCGGCGGCATTGCTGCTGACCGTGATCATGCGGTCGAGCGCGTATCCAATCGTCGTGGTATCTCCGGCCGCGAACGCGACGTCGGGATCTCCCGCTCTCAGGTCATCGGGCTGGATCGTGAGCTGGTCGTCGAGCGAAAGATCCCCGTTGTCGACCGACTGGAACACTCTATACATGACGAGAAGCTTGTACAGGCTTGCCGTGGGGAAGGAGTCCGTGTCGTTGATGAACACGGATCGCCCATCGGTGAGGTTCACGACGGCGACGCCGTAGGAGGCATCCAATCCGTCGACGTACGCTTCGAGCCCCTTCTGCAGCGTCGGTCGCGCCGGGTCGGACCGTGGTAGCGCCTCCGCCACCCCGGCAAACGCCGAGGTCAGCGAGCCGACGAAAAGCGCCAGCACCAGCACCGTCCGTGCGATCGTCGTGGCTATCAACGTTACGCCTCCGTGTCACAGTGTCGAGAGGGCGCGAGGGTGCAAGTCTTACACCAGGTCTTCTTGGTCTCCCGAGGAACGAGCCGCTTCAACCGCGCCGAGCGGTACGGGCGGTGAAGGGCCGGCCGTTTCTGCCAATCCGCGGTTGCCGTGGACGGGAGCAGCTGCGGATGCGTACAGGCGCGACGTGGCTTCGGCAAGAGCGACGACCTTCTGCCGAAGCTCGGGCGGCTCGATCACCTCCACCAGTGGCCCCAGGCCCAGCACGTACGCGCAGGCTTCGTCTTCGACTTCGAACTGCACCCGCAGCACGACCCACCCGTCGAATTCAGAACGGCCCTCGGACACGATCCGCGCGTACCGCCAGATCTGGCGCAGCCGCGGCAGCGCGTCAGACCGGACGCGCACGGTCGCCGGATACCGGGGAAGGCTGGACTGGAACTCGGCCGACGACGTCTCCCAATAGCGCGCGAGGTCGAATTCCGCCGGACGCTCGCAGCGGTCCGTCGTCAGCGCAGCGTGCTGAATGCGGGCGACGCGATAGATGCGTATCTCGCCGTCGACGCGCGCGACCAGGTACCAGACGCTGCCCTTCGCGACCAGCCCGAGCGGATCGACGAAACGCTCGGTCGTCTGGCCATCGCTTCGTCGGTAATAGATCCGCAGCTTCCGCTCCTGCCAGATCGCTTCCTGCACGACGGGCAGCGCCGAGAGGTCTTCGGAGGTCGCGCGCCAGCCGGTCACGTCGACGTGGATACGCTGGCGGGCGGAGGCGGCCTCGCGCCGAGAGGCGGCTGGCAGCGTGGCGAACAGCTTGTCGAGCGCCAGATCAGCGGCGCGATTCAGGCCAAGATCCGAAAGCAGGTGCGACGAACGGGCGAGAAAGAGGGCCTGGATCTCCGATTCGGACAGCCCGGTCAGGTCGGTGCGATAGCCATCGGGTAAGAACCAGCCGCCGCGCGCCCCGCGCTCGGACATGACCGGAATCCCCGCGGCGCTCAGCGCGTCCATATCGCGGTAGATTGTCCGCTCGCACACCTCGAGCCGACGCGCCAGCTCGCCCGCCGTCCAGCGTCGTCCGGAGTGAAGGAGCAGGAGAATCGAGACCAGCCGATCGGCACGCATTTGTAGTCCTCGTGGGTCCGCGGCGCAACGGTCGCGTGGACTAGAGTCTAGCAGATGAACCTGACAGAGGATGTCAGCAATGGACGTCTAAACTGGCTCTTCGTGCTAGGAAATAAGTGTGAGGTGTGGTGTGTCGTTGAAGTACGGATTCGTCCTGCCACGGGGTGATGCGCGGCGCGCGGCGGACTGGGCCCGCATGGCCGAGGACGCCGGCTGGGATGGATACTTCGTCTCCGAACCGGTCTGGGGAGTCGATGCCTGGATCTCGCTCGCGGCGGCGGCGATGCAGACAGAGCGGATTCGCCTCGGGACCCTGCTGACGCCGCTCTCGCGCATGCGGCCATGGAAGCTCGCCAGCGAAACGGTGACGCTCGATCACCTGTCGAACGGTCGAGTGATCCTGGCGGTCGGGCTGGGCGCGATCGATACCGGCTTCGAGACGTTTGGGGAGGTCACCGATCGACGGACGCGCGCCGAGCTTCTGGACGAAGGGCTGGACATACTGACCGGTCTCTGGAAAGGGCAGCCGTTCAGCTACGACGGCAAGCACTACCACGTCCGACCGACGGCATTCTTTCCTCCTCCGCCACCGCTGCAGCAGCCGCGCATTCCGATCTGGGTGGTGGGGATGTGGCCACGCGAGAAGTCGATGCGGCGCGTCGCGAGGTACGACGGGCTGCTGCCCTCGGTGCAGGGACGCGAGATGACGCCGGACGACCTGCGCCGGATGATTGATTTCATCGAAGCTCATCGCTCCGAGACAACACCGTTCGAGGTGGTGATGGAGGGGATCACGCCAGGCGACGATCCACGCCGGGCCAGCGAGATCATCCGACCGTGGCAGGAGGCGGGGGCGACCTGGTGGATCGAGTCGCGCTGGGAGGATCCGGATCACGTCGTCCTGACTCGCCTGCGCCAGGGACCGCCACGGACCGAGTGAGGTCCGACGCCTCAGGGCCGTGGCGGTTCGCGCGGCGGGAGCCGGTGCAGCGCGTTACCGAGGCTCGGCGGCGGGATGCACCGCGAGCGTCCGGACCCGGAGGAACTGCTTCACGCCGTAAAGCCGAAAGGCAAAGCGTCGCGACGGCGCAAGAAGGTCCATCGCCTGTGACCGCGAAAGCAGCACCGGCTCACCCACGACGTACGTGACGCCATTTCGTTCGAGCGTGAACTGTCCGGCTGCCAGCACGTTGCGGAGCCAGTCGACGTCGGTGCCGTAGAAGAGCGGGATGATGAACCCGTTCGCGGCTGGCTCGGCGACGATCGGGGTCGCGTAGGGGCGGCGGGTTCGGCGACCAACGTGATGGGCGACGGAAGCATACCAGCCGCGACGGCCCGCGAGCAGTAGCATGGCACGGTTGACCGCGTACTTGTTCAGCTGTCGGACCGCGTCGATCAGGAGAGGGGACTGGGACCGAAAGAGAACGATCAGGCCAGCAAGCACGACGATCGGAACGGCCAGGAAGACCGCGACGACGCGGGCGAGCGCGGGCAGGCGGCGTTCCGTGGCACCGCGCGACCTTTTCCGGGACGACGTATCGGTTCGGCAAGCACCTCGTCTGCCCCGGGTGTTTTCGATTGCCTGCACTGGTCCTCACCTCGACGGCAGTCCCGAAACGAAGGATGCAAGATGACGGCCTGACTCGTCAACGGGCAAAACGCGCGTGATCCCGGGTCGATCCACCGGCCTTGCGGATTGCTCGTCGCGATCAAGATCCCCGTGCGCCGTTCTGTATCAGCTACCGGATTCCGGTGTCGATGTGCAGGTCGAGCCGCGTCGTCCGGCCGCTCTCGATCTGGACGGTCGCCGGCAGGTCCTTGCTGAAGCCGGAGACGCCGGGCTTGAGCCGAACGACGTAGCGCCCGGGCGGTAGCGCAACGCGATAGGTGCAGTCGGGCTGAAGATTGAAGCTTGTCACCTGCGTCCGTCCATCTTCACGGAAAATCGCGAGGCCGCGTGATGAGCAGATCTGAGGCGACGGAGTCGGAGACGGAACGCCGATGCGCTCGACCGGCGTGAGCGGGCCGATCGAGACACGCCCTTCCAGGTAGCCTTCGGTACTCGTTGGGGTGCCGGTCAATGCTGTACCTCCTGGTGAAGCGCCGGGCGAGGGCGAGGCGATGGGAGACACCAGGACGCTCGCCGTCGAGGCGGGACGAGCGGTTGGCGTACCGGCTGCCGTGGTCGCGGTCGCCACGTCGGCCGAGCCCGCCGTCGCGGAGGATGGCGGCATCGCGGCCGTCGAGGCGCACGCGGTGAGCAGGCCAATGACGACGACGACCAGGGCGCGAGCCAGAACCCCCAGCGTGACGCTCTCATATAGGCGATCGAGCGGTGCGACTCGAACGTTGCTCATTCACCTCCGCCCTCGCGCGTGGCTGGCGATAGACGCGAGCGATACGTTGGATCCTTCGCCCGCGCGGCCATCTACGCCGACGCCGTGGACGCGGCGCGGCCTGATATAGCCCCCGTCGGCTGGCACGTCGGGAAGCCGGCGAACGGAACGCGCATTCGCCGGGCCGTCGGTCAAGGCGATGCGCACCGGATCACTCTCCGTGCCCGGCAGGGAGCGGCGCCGACGGGAGCAGCGCTTCGCCGTCGTGAAGCGTGGCGAAGGCGGCGGGAACCGCGCCGACGAACAGCAGGATGCAGATCAGGTATTTGAGTGCGTTCTGGAAGGCGGTGACGTGCACGGGAAAGATGACGATCGTCAGCGGGCTGGTGAGGGCGAAGGCCCAGGCAGCCCAGGATGGGACGAGGCGCAGCCGACCCAGCATGTAGCCAATAACCACGGCACTCAGCAGGTGGCCGACGATGTAGATGAGCAAGAAGGAGGTCATGACGGTGTCGCCGTTGAACTCCGCCCAGAGCGCGGTAAGCGGCGGCGGACTACCCGCCCATGCGATGTCGACCGCCAGGTCGTCGAGACTGATCAGCGCGGCCCACGGAATCCAGCCGATCAGCGAGAGGGCGGCGGCTAGCGTCGCGAGCCCCGGCGCACGGCGAATGCCCAGCAGCGACATGCCGAGGTAGCCGAGGGGCAAGAAGAACGAGGCGGCGACGGCGCCGATGAGATGCAACGTGTTGGCGGTCGGGCTGGCCGCCGCGGCGTCGACGAGTGGCTGGCGAAGATTGCCTTCCCAGGTGACGAGGTAGAGGGTGATGCTCGCTGGCGCCAGGATGATGCAGGCTGCCAGGAGAGCCCGCTGCCATCCGAGAAACGGCGACGTCGACATCGACGAAAGCTGCTGGCTTGGCTGATCAGGGCGGATCATCGATGGGCACCACGGTCTCGCCGCGCGGGCTCGTGACCTTCCAGCAGGCGATCGGGGCGGAACGGCGCGAGCTCCGGGCAGGCCTGGCCGGTCACGACCTCCCCGGCGACCAGGCGACCGAGACGGGGTCCGAGAGTCACGCCGCTGTGCGTGAAGACGAGGTAGTAGCCCGAAAGGCCGGGTACGGGCCCGACCGCGCTCCGGCCATCCGCGGGCAGCGGGCGCCAGCCGAGCCGGACGGCCTCGATCCGGGCGCCAGCCAGGACGGGCAGCACGGCCTGGGCACGGCGGAGCAGCTCCCGACACCAGCTCGAATCCGCGTGAATCTCCTCTGTTATGTCGCCTTCTTCGGGTAGCGTGGCGTCGACGTCTTCGGAGCCGATCAGAACGCGGCCGGCGCCGTCAGGACGCAGATGCACGCCGGGCGCGTGCACGACGCGTGAGAGGCAGGTTGGCACTGGCTCGGTGACGACGAGCAGGCCGGGCGAGCGCTGACGCGCGATCGAGATTCCGAGGGGATCGAGAAACCGCCCGGCCGCGGGGCCGGTGCAGTCGATCACCAGGCCGGCAGCGAGGTGCTCACCGTCCACGATCACCCCGGCAACGCGGCCGTTCTGGACGTCGAGCGCGTCGACGCGCATCGGGAAGCGGACCGTAGCGCCGCTGGCCTGCGCCACTTCGAGCAGGCGATGGATCAGGACCGGCGCGGCGACCCAGCCTTCGTCGGGGTAGAAGGCGTAGCTGGCGGAATCGGGTAGAGCGAGGTCGGGGACGAGCTCTCGCGCGCGGACTTCGGAGATCAGCTCGGCGCGGTAGCCCCAGTCCTGGAGGCGGGCGACCTTCGCGTGCTGGTGATCCCGGCGCTCGGATCCGGTCACGACCTCGAGATTACCGGTCGGATGGAACCAGTCGCCGCCCAGCGTATCCGCGAGCACGTGGTGCTCGGCCAGGCCAGCCGCGTTGAGCGCGAAGTACTCGCGCGGCAGCTTCTCGTTCGCGTTTGGCCAGGCGAAGCTCGCGCGGCTCGTCCCCGCGGCAGGGCGCTGCGCCTCCAGCACGGTGACGGGCACGCCCTTCTGGCTGAGCGCGTAGGCAACGGACGCGCCGACGATACCCGCCCCGACGACGATGATCCGATCCATTCCGGTCCGTCTCTCTGAGAACAAGCGTCAGGCGTGATTGTACCACCCGGGGAGGAGCACTGTCTCGGAGGCGACAGACAGCGTCGATCGCGACGAGCATACTGGGATTCGATCAGCGATCGGTTTTCTTCGATCGATCGCATACGACGCGCTTGACACGTCCGGTTGCACTCGGTACGATGGCGCGCATACGTGCCGGGATCAAGAGGTGGTAGGACAGGCTCGGCAACACTCGGGCTGGATATTCGAAGGCTCGCGTGACGATGCCGCGCGAGCATCATGGCCTCACGCGCGTTTTGTACCGTGCGCAGGAAGGAGTTCGTGGTGGCACCGTATTCGCCAGCCGAGGCGCGACTGGCACGAGCCCTCACTGGCATCGGGCTGATCGCGGCGTTGCTCAGCGTCCTTACGCTGCTTGGCGCCCACGTCGGACCCTGGACGACGTTCTTCGTCCAGCCACCGTGGGTCTCGAACACGGTCGCCGGGCTGGCGGTTCTCGGTCTTCTCGGCTGGTTTGCCGGGGCCGACGTGCGCCGCTTTCGGATTCTGGCCCGGCTCCAGGCGGCTGGCCTCGTCCTCGGCGCGGTCGTGCTGCTCGCGCTCGCGCTCGGGCCGTCCGCGGCAGATCAGGTCCTCGTCCTGCTCGGCGCGGCGTTCGTGTCCGCGGTCGCTGGCGGCGGGCTCATCGCGCTGCTCCGCGCGACGAAGCCAGCGCGGGCGGCACATCCCTGGTTGACGTCCAAGCCGCCGACCCAGCCGGAGCGGATCGCGCGAGTCGTCTTCGGGCTGTTCGGAATCGGGTCACTGCTCTTCGCCGCGAGCCTGCTGGTACCGGTCTTTCTGGCGCCGGTCAATCCATTCTTCACGGGACCGCTCTTCGTCGGCGGCTCGACAGTAAAGATCGCACTGCTCGGACTGCTGGGCCTGACCGTGGCCGGGGACGTTCGGCGACAGGGGGAGCCGATCACGCTGCTGATCGTCGGCCACGCGGTGTCGTTCGTCGCCGCGCTCTGGGGCTACCTCGGCGTGCTTCACTCGGGTGCCAGCGAGGTCACCGCGTTCGGGATGCGCTTCACGACCGATGCGATCATGCGTGGCGTCGTCGTCTCGGACCTGGGAATCATCGTCGTCTTCACCCTTTTGAAGCTCGCGATCGGGCGTGCACTTTTCGACTACCTCGGCTACGCCACGCCCGGCCAGTTTCGAACGATCGAGGCGCTGAGCGAGTGCTTGATCCGGGAACCGGTGCCGGAGGTCGATCCGTACGAGGGGGCGCTGCGAGTCGATCGCTACCTGAGCGCGTTCCCTTCGAGCCGGCTGGTAGTCACCCGGCTCGCGGTGATCGGGCTCGAGCTGATGCCCCTCGGCAACTTTCAGCCGCCGCTGAGCATCCTGGCGCCGCACGAGCGGCGTCGGCTGATCGATCGCTGCTACAGGTCCGACCTGGCCGCGGTCGAGGGTCGGGCACCGCTGCTCGACCTGATCCGGACTCAGCTCCAGGCGATCCTGCGCATCGGCATGCAGGCGGCCTACATCGGGTATTACAGCGACCCGCGGGTCCACGAAGCGATCGGCTTCGTTCCGTTCTCGCGACGCCACCCGGAGTTCCAGCCGCTGCGGCACGAGCGCAAGTATCCGCGGCTGCAGGTGACGACGCCAGACGACGCGCGACGGCTGGGGCTGGACGTGATTCGCAGCGCCGACGTCGTGATTATCGGCTCGGGCGCGGCTGGCTCGATCCTCGCCGAGCAGCTCCTGGCACGCGGACGTGACGTGATCCTGCTCGAAAAAGGGCTGCATCTGGACCGCGAGGACTTCACCGAAGACGAGGTCCACCAGATCAGCCACCTTTACGGGGATGGCGCGCTTCAGCTCAGCCAGAGCTACCGGTTCCAGATTCTCCAGGGAAGCTGCGTCGGCGGGGGGACGACGATCAACAACGCCGTCTGCTTCGACACCCCGGACCGGGTGCTGGCCGCGTGGAACGATCCGCAAGGTGCGAACGCTGGCATCGACGTCGACGTGTTCCGACGAGCACAGGCGGCAGTCAAGGAGCGTCTGGCGATCCGGTCGATCACGGAGTCGTCGTCGACGCGACCGTGGCCAGACGTCCTGAATCCGGGCGATCGAATGATCGCGAAGGGAATCGAAGCCGTCGGGCTGCGACCGGGCGACGAGTTTGGCGTCGTGCGGGCGAATATTGCCGACTGTCTCGGCTGCGGCTACTGCAACATCGGCTGCCAGTTCGGCCGAAAGCTCTCGATGCTCGACGAGGTGCTGCCGCGCGCGCAGCGGGACCACGGAGCCGACCGCCTGCGCATCTTCTCCGAGGCGCAGGTGGTGAAGCTCAACGGAAACGGCAGCAAGGTGACCGAGATCGTCGTCCGCCTCCGCGACGGTCGCCAGCTCTTGATCGAGAAGCCGACGACAGTGATCGTGAGCGCCGGGACGATTCACTCCTCGTGGCTGCTGATGCAGAGTGGCATCGGCCGGGGCGAGCTGCCGGTCGGGCACCACCTCTGCTTCAACATGGGCAGCCCGCTCCACGGCTACTGGCCGCCGATGAATGGCAATCACCTGAACAGCTACGCCGGCCTGCAGATCGCCCATTATCTCGAGCTGGGCGACGAGCCTGGCTTCGTCTACGAAACCTGGTTCAATCCGCCGGTCGCGCAGGCGCTGGCAATGCCAGGCTGGCTCGACCGGCACGAGCGGAACATGCGGCGCTACGCCGACCTGGCGGCCGTGGGGGTGCTGGTCGGGACCGAGCCAACCGCGACGGTCACGCCAGCGTTCGTCCTGCGGGGTACGCCAGACGTCGTGTACAGGCCAACCGAGCGCGATCTGAAGACGCTGATCCGGGCGCTGACCTTCCTGGGGCAGATCATGTTCGCGGGCGGCGCAAGCGAGGTGATGGCGTCGGCGATGAGCGACCGGGAAGAGGCGATCTTCCGCCGCCCGGAGGAGCTACAACGGCTGGCCCGAATCGTCCAGGACGACCGCGACATCATTCTCGGGACCGGACATCCGCAGGGGGGCAACGCGATCAGCAAGGTGCGGGGCCAGGAGCGGGGCGTCGTCGATCCGGACCTGAAAGTGTATGGCTGCGACAATCTCTACGTTTGCGACGCCAGCGTCTTTCCGAGCGCGACGACGGTGAATCCGCAGCTTACCGTGATGACGTTCGCGCACTACGCGGCGGAGCGGATCCGTTAACCGGCCGATCAGAGGTCACGAGGAGGCAGGGGTGGACGGCGATCTTGCGTCGGCGATTCTGGGACCAGGGAACGGGCTGCAGCAGTACCTGATGGTACTCATCATGTACGGCGCACTTTTCGTGCTGATGCGCTACGGCAACGCGCAGATCGAGCCCCGGTTCCGAAAGACGTTCTGGATTCTCGGGGCGGTCTGGGCGGTGGCGACGTTCGTCAGCAACTATCTGCTCTTCCTGGCTGGAGCGATGAGCTTTCTGCCCTGGCTCAACAACTTCCTCCACACCTTCATCTGGATCGGGCTGGGGCTGGGATTCCTCTACGCCGGGTCCTACCGTCGTCCGATCTGGGAGCAGTATCTGCTCTTCGCGATCTTTAGCCTGCTCGCCAAGACGTTCGAGTTCGACTTTCTGCATACCTGGGACTTCGATCACTTCTTCTTCATTCCGGGCGATCACCGTGTCTACATCCTGGGCTGGAGCCTGGGAGATGGAACGTATCCAATCCTATCGGCGATCGGATTGCGAGTCGCCTCTCGCTATATCAAGGGACTGGTCGTTCCGGGCGAGAGGCAGCTGGTGTGATCGGAGGGAGACGTGGCTGATCCACGCTATCGGAAGTGGACCGGTGGCCTGGCCTTGCTGCTGACGGTCATCCTGGTGGTGGGCAACGGTCTTCACCCGCCCTTACCGAAGGAGAGTGTTCCGGCGCTGACGATGATCGCCGGCTACAGCATCTGGAGCGCCGTGCACGTGCTGATCGCGTCCTCCTACATCGTGCTGATTCCGGTGGCGCCGGGCGTCGCCGCGTCGTTCGAGAAAGAGCATCCGTAGGTCCGGGGTAACGGATGCACCTTCCTTTTCGACGATTGCCGCCGCTACCGGAGTCATTCGTCTTCGGAGTAGCCACCGCCGACCACCAGTGCGAGGCGTACGACCCGGAGTGCGAGGACATCTGGGACGTCTGGGAGCGTCGAACCGGAATGACGCCCCGCGGCAGGGCGACCGACTTCTGGGAGCGCTATCCCGAGGACGTGGCGCTGGCGCGCGAGCTGGGCTGTACCGCGTTTCGCTTCTCGCTGTCCTGGGCTCGGCTCGAGCCACGGCCGGGCTGCTACGACGACGCGGCGTTCGAGCACTACGAGCAGGTCATCGCAGCGATCCGGTCGGCCGGGATGGAGCCGATCGTCACGCTGATGCACTTCACCTGGCCGCTGCACGTCGAGGAGCGCGGCGGGCTGATCGACGACACGTTTCCGGAGACGTTTGCCGCCTACGCGAGGGAGGTCGCGACACGCCTCGGGGACGGCGTGCGCGATTGGATCACGATCAACGAGCCGACCCAGCTCGTGTACGGCTACATCAAGCCGTGGTGGGAGCCCGAGTATCGGACGCCACCGGGTCTGCCGCCAGGGGCGACGTTCGAGGAGCAGGTCGAGGCGGTTGGCGCGCTGATGCGCAACCTCTTCCTGGCGCATACTGCTGCGCGCGCGGCGATCAAGCGCGTGAATCCGGCGGCGCGCGTTGGATCGAATCCGTCGCTGCTGGGGCTGCCGACGTGGTTACAGCGGCTGGTCGACTGGAACGCGACGCGCGTGCAGAGCCACGCGGATCTGCTGGCGACGGGACGACGCTTCGCCGTGCGTCCACGACCGGTCCGGGGAGACGTCGACGTCGTCGTCGCGGCCCTCACCGCGACGCGATCGCGCGCCCGGGCGGTCGCCTTCTCGACGCCGTACGACGTGGCGACACGGGCGCTTCTGGTTCCAGAAGACAGCCCGGCGCTGGTCCCGGCCGACCTGACCGGGCAGCGCGTGGCAGTCGTAGCCGGCTCGACGGCGGTCCAGGGCGCGCCGATTCTGGTTCCGAAGGCAAAGGTAAGCATCTTCGCATCATACGCCGCGGCGGTCGACGCGCTCGACGCCAGGCAGGTCGCGGCGGTCGTAGCCGAGGATCGGATTCTCGAGGGCATCGTCGAGCAGCGGTCGGGCACGTATCGTCTGATCGTGGCGGGAGAGGCGGACCAGCCCTACGCGGTGGGCGTGTCGCACGGCGACGCGGCGCTCCTCGCCGCGGTGAACGTGGCAGTGGAGCGGTTCCGTGAGAATGGAAAGCTGGCGGCCAGACCAGCCCGACCGAGCCTCGCCGATCCCACGACGAACCGGCTTGCCGCGATGGCCGCGCGCCGAGCTCAGGCGGCACCGTTGCCGCTTCCCCGCGGAGCGCCCGGCAGTCTGCTGCGTCGGATTCAGGATCGCGGCTACCTCATCGCGGGGGTTCGGACCGACGTGCCGGGCCGGGGCTGGTCGAACCCGAAGACCGGGGCGCTGGAGGGTGTCGAGATCGACCTGGCGCGAGAGATTGCACGGGAGATCTTCGGCGACGAGTCGCGGGTGCACTTGGTTCCAACGAGCGTCGACAAGCGTGTCTCACGGCTCTGCTCGCCGTTCCAGCTTCTCGATCCGCTGTTCCAGATCTACAGCATTCTTTCGACGATGCTGACGAGCAACTGGTGGCACCTCGGGATGGCGGGGCGGCTACCGAAGCTGCTCTGCCCGCCGAGCTGTGTCGGGCAGCAGGACTTCGTCGGCTTCGATTATTACTGGGGAATTCCCTCGCTCCGTCTCGACCGACTTCGCCACCTGCTCGCCGCGGCGTCGCGGCGATTCGAGGAGGCGCCGGTCTGGCCCGGCGCCCTGCACGGGATGCTGCGCTACCACGCCAAGCTCTTTCCGCACCTGCCGATCGTGATCGTCGAGAACGGCTGCGTCGAGGTGGCCGACCGGGTCGATCGGGCGACCTACCTGCGACGGCACGTCCGGCAGGTGCAGCGCGCGGTCCGCGACGGGGTCAGCGTGGCTGGCTACGTCTGCTGGAGCATCACCTCGAACCGCGAGTGGGGGCTGCCCTTCGGACCAGGCAGCGACTTCGGGCTGTATCACGTCGAGCTGGACGCGGACCCGACGCTCGCGCGAATGCCGACCGCGGCGTCCAAGGTGTTCCAGACGATCACGCGGACGCGGCGCGCGTAGGGCCGGGAATGGGTGCTGCGGACTGGGCTATCCATGCTAGGTATCGGCACTCTCTTTGCGCCTCTGATCACGAATTTTCCGAAAATCTGACGGTCAGATGGGCTCGACGAAGCCGTACGATGCGCCGACGCGCAAGTGAACCTGGGAGAGCGGCCATCCCAGCCGTCAGGCAACCGGGCGGGTGAGACGCCCGCGCTCCCAGGTTGGTTAGCCAGTTCGCGACACCGGTCAAACTTCCGTCGGTTCGGTTGGCGGGGTCCTCCGGTGGAGCACCACCTCGAACTAGAGCATCGAGCAGAAAGGGTGAACTATCGGGCAGACGGCTGTCTCCCTCTCCCCGTGGGAGAGGGCCGGGGTGAGGGCGTGGATCCGCGGCGCACGGTCTGCGACCCTCACTCTTACCCTCTCCCAAAGGGAGAGGGGATTGGACGGCGGCCAGCTCATTCATACCGCCCCGAGCTCCAAGACCCGGGTGCGTGGTGGTCGACGCGGGGTCGAAACTCGCGCTCCTTGAGCTCGATCAGGAGACTGGAGAGGTTGTCGACCGCTGCCTCGACGAGGATCTTTCCCTTCTCGGCGGTGGCGAGCGTCGGATCGCCCTGGATGCCGGTCGTCGAGAACCGGCTCCATTGCTCGTTGAAGACGAGCGGCGAGGCAACGCGCAGGTCGCGCCACATGTACCTGCCCGGCTTGAAGCCCTGGTCCTTGACGGCTTTGGACATATCCACCAGGTCGGGGCGGAGGTAGAGCAGAGCGGACGTCTCGAGCTCGCAGGCGTGGGACACGCCGCCCGGCATCTCCGAGGTGAGAGTCTCATCCAGGACCTTCTTCGGGATCAGCGACCACCAGGAGACCAGCGCGGCGAAGGCGTCGGTGCGATTGCAGACCTCGCGTGCCGCGATCTCGAGAAAGGGTCGGTTCGAGCCGTGGCCGTTGACGTAGAGGATCTTGTCGAAGCCGTGGCGGGCCAGGCTCAGGCCGATGCTGGCGGTGTAGTTGATGAAGTCCTGACCGGGGATGGCGATCGTGCCCGGAAAGTCCATGTGGTGCTCATTGAAGCCATAGCAGACGGTCGGGAGGAGCAGCGCGTTCGGTGCAACCTTCTGCACCGCCTGCTCGCTGATCATTCCGGAGGTAATGAAGTCGGTCGACAGTGGCAGGTGGGGGCCGTGCTGCTCGACCGTGCCACAGGGGATCACGCAGACCGGCTTGCGCTGCGCGGCCTCGCGAATCTCCGGCCAGGTGTGCTCGTGATAGAGGTATTTCACGCCAATTCCTCCAGGACGACGGATTTGGTGGAGCGAGAGCGTTACGAGGACGCCCCTCGCCAGGTGCGGTGGTAGGATTATATAGCCGAAGCTCGGGACGGTGCTTTGAGGATGCCGCGCGATCAGGAGCGTCATCGGATGAAGCTGGAGCGCAAGGACGGCAATTTTCGTTACGTCGTGCCCGCGCATCTCGAGGAGTCGTTCAAGGTCGAGTAGAGCGGCGGCTGGAGCGACGAAGGCCAGGATGACGATGATCGCCCGGGGAACGCCTCGTCGGCGATTGGGAGATTATTCCACGAGGTAACGATGAAGGATTCGGTGAAGCCAATCGAGTTCAGCGTTCGCTTGCTCCGGGATGGCGAAACGTTTGGAGTTCGCTACGTCTGCGAGTGTGGCTGCCGGCCGCAGGTGCGGCTGCGGCGGGACTCTCCCGCGGCGCACGAGCATTGCTGCTGCGGCATTGCCCACGCGGCCGGTCCGGAGGCGCGAGCGCACCTGGACGCCTACCTTGCCGAGCGCAAGGCGAACGGCGAGGACCAGGATCGCACCTACGCCATCGCCGAGACGACGGTGACGGATCCGTGGGGAGGCATCGTGCCGGTCGCCTACGCGGTACCGGTCAGGTCGGGCCCGTAGAGGTCGACCGGCACGATCAGGGTCACGGCCGGGTAGGGATTCGGTAGCTTCGGATGCAGTACAGCAGATAGGGCTCGTAGTCGGTCCAGAGGCTCGTCGCCGCGAACGCGCTCATAAAGTGGATGTAGGTACCAGATTGCAATGCCTCCAGCCAGGCAAGGTGTTGCAAGCTGGCACTATAGCACAAAGCGATGGGGCATGCAAGAGGGTATCTGTCGGGTATCAGGAGTAGGGGAAAGCTTCAGGCGATGGGGTGCCCGGCCGATAGTCTCGGCAATCGCTCGGCGCTCTACTGGCTGCTGGAATCCTCGTCGTCCCAGACTTCCACGAGGGGAATGGCGAGGTCGGTCAGTGGAGGGGCCGATACGGTGGCATTCTCGTGCGCTATGGCAACCTGACGATAGGCGCCGGACTCCAAGGCGTAGGCGATGAACTCGCGGCGGTCGGGGTCGAGCAGCCAGTAGTGCGGTACGCCGTGGCGCGCGTAGAGCTGCCGCTTGACCTGACGGTCGGCTTGTGGGGTCGACGGCGACAGGACCTCGACGACGAGATCCGGTACGCCGCGAATATAGGCAGGGAGAACGATGCTTCGTCGCTCACGTGATACGAAGACCAGGTCGGGCTCGACGACGGTGATGTCGCTGAGCAGTACATCGTAGGGAGCGATGAAAACGCGGCCCAGACGATTCCGACGAACGTGGGCATTCAGGATCGTAGCGAGATTCGTCACGATTGTCTGGTGGGCGGTGTTTGGCGCGGCGGTCACCTGGAGCTCTCCCTCGAAAAGCTCGTAGCGATTGCGATCGGTTGGAAGCTGGGCGATGTCGTTGTAGGTGAGAATCACGCGCTCGGGTTGCGACGCCACGATCTCCCTCCCGGGGATTCGTTCGAAACCGTCGCCCCCCATTGTACGATAGATCTGCCCGATCTGCATCCGCGTCGTGTCTCGGAGATCACGTGGCGACCGGGACGGCCAGGAGGCGATGGGCGGCCTTCGGGAGGACGATCAGTGCGGGAACCGCAGCGGGCTGAAGGGCTCCGGCGGAATCGGCGCAGCTTCCCCGAAGATCAGCGCGGCGAGCAGCGCAATCGTGCCGGGGAGCGGGCCGATACCGGACGGGCCGTGGCCGGTGACGAAGAACAGCCCGTCGACTGCGCCCGGACCGATGATCGGGATTCCGTCAGGGGACACCGGGCGAAAGCCGGTCCAGATCTGGTTGATCGGGCAGTCGCGCAGGGCAGGAATGATCCCGATCGCCGAGCTGAGTAGCCAGGCGATGCCTCCGGCGGTCGGGGTCGCGTCCCAGCCGGCGAACTCGCGGGTCGCGCCGACGACAATCCGACCATCGGCACGCGGGACGAGATAGGGATCGTCTGGGGTGAGGATCGTGTTCTGAAGGCGAACCGGTCCGCGATCGAGCGCGAGGATCTGACCGCGCTGGGGAACGACCGGGGCGACCGGGCGGCAACCTTCGATGGATCGCGACCACGCCCCGGCCGCGACGACGGCGAGATTCGCCGAGAGCGAGTCGCCAACCAGCTCGACGCCCGCGACGCGATCGCCCGCGACGACGATCCGTCGGACCTCGGCGCCGGTGCGAATCTCGACGCCAGCATGTCGCGCCGCGATCTCGAGAGCCCGGCAGAGACGCCGGTTCTCGACGTTTCCGCCCGGCTTCCAGCAGGCCGCGACGACAGACGGGCCGAGCGACGGCTCGGCATCGCGCAGCTCCGACCCGCGCAGGAGCGTCCCTCTTTCGATCAAGCCCAGTCGGATCACGCGGTCGAGATCGCGCGCCTGATCGTCGTCGAAAGCCGGGATGAGACAGCCAGTTTCGCGGTACTCCGGATCAAGGCCGGCCTCGGCGCGGATCTCCTCGGCGAAGGCAGGCCAGAGCTGGCGGCTGAGGCGCTCCAGGCGATAGCCGGGCTCGTCGCCGTGGCCGACCGGCGCGGTGACGATGCCCGCCGAGGCCCAGGACGCGGCCCGACCGGGCTGGCCCCGCTCGAGCAGGACGACCGACAGACCGCGCCGGCGGAGCTCGCGCGCGGTCGCGAGCCCCATGACACCACCGCCGACGACTGCCGCGTCGTACTGCCGTGTGCGGCCAGCGTTGCCTTCTCTCATTGTCAAAGCCTAAATTAAGTATCAGAGAGTTTTTGATGGCTTTGGGGGACACCCCCATCCCCCGCCAGGAAGGGCAGAGCCCTTCCTGGACCTTCCCGATCGGGTAAGGTACTTTCTGCGACTTACTTAGATGTCCTCCCAGTTCCAGACCTCGGCGAGCGAGATCGCCAGATCCGGAAACGGCGGTGCACTGACCATCTCGTCGTCGTGGGCGGTCACCACCGCGCGATAGGCGCCATCCTCCAGGACGTCAGCCACGAACTCGCGGCGATCGACGTCGAGGCGCCAGTAATTCAAAACGCCGTGGCGAGCGTAGAGCTGGCGCTTGACCTGACGGTCGACGTGCGCGGTGGAGGCGGAGCTAAGCTCCACCACGAGGTCGGGGGCCCCGCGAATGTAACCGGGCAGAATGATGCGTCGCCGCTCGCGCGAGACGAACAGTAGGTCGGGCTGGACGACGGAGATATCGCTCAGGAGGACGTCGAAGGGAGCGGTGAACACGAAGCCGAGCCGGTGGCGACGGACGTGGCTGGTCAGAAGAAACGCGAGATTGTTGACAGCGCCCTGGTGGGCAGCGTTTGGCGCGGCGGTCACCTGGAGCTCTCCCTCGAACAGCTCGTAGCGGTTGCGATCGTTCGGGATCTCGATCAGGTCCTGGTAGGTCAGGATGACTCGTTCTGGTTGGGATGCCATCGTCGAACCACCTCGGCGGGTCTTCCGCCCCGCGGCGTGCTCGGTCGCGACGATTATAGCACGGAGGAGCAGCCTGCCTGCCCGGACAGGACGTCGTGCACGGCGCGCACGCCGAGCGAGAATCGCTCGGCGTGGCGACCGTCCGGGGTGCCGCCGCGTCTTCGATCTCCCCGCGGCGGCCAGTAAGGGGTCGCCGGCGGAGATTCTGGCGGGGACGATTGACAAGCGCGCGATGGACAGATACTATCGCTCGTGTATTTATCCCGATTCGGCAACGCGAATCCCCGTGTCGGCTCGAGTGTCCGGCCGGACGCGGGGGGAGAGAGTCGATGAGCTCGATCGCACTCCCTCGATCCCAACCGGCCTTGCGGATCGATCTGACGGGCATCCTCGTCAAGGTGGCCGGCAATTTCTACGTCGGCCGCGTGTTCAAGGCGCTGGTGACCGTGTATCTGGTGGCCACGATCAGCTTCTTCGTCGTCCACATGATGCCGGGCAGCCCGGTCGACGTGTACATCTACACCTTGATGAGTCAGT